>JAVCBV010000173.1:0-7588 GCA_037917695.1 Thermoproteota archaeon
ACGCCAAACTTTGCACATGTCGCAGATTGCGGTCTACTTTTCGAGCCTCTTCAGCGCCAGGGCGAGCTTGAGCAGGAGTTCTGCGTTGTCCCTCACGTAGTCTTCAGCCCTTCCCCTAAGGTACTTGGTGAATCTAGGCCAGAGGGCCTCTCCCTTCTCCTGAAGCAGGCTGATCGACCTCTCCAGCTCCTTTCGAACGTTGTCGAGAGGAATCCTCTTCTCCCAGCCGATGGCTTCAACTAAGGACTCTAGTGGAGCAATTTCCACTCCGAGAGTGCTCTTGGCGAGGGGGAGCACCTCAATCAACCTCTCCTTACGCTTGAGCCCTTCCAGCAGCATCGCCAGAGCGACTGATCCTGCTTCAGACAGCGTTCTCATGAGCGACTCGGCTTCATAGACCACGAAAGTGAATCCCTCGTCCACCAGAGATCCGACCTGCGCCGGCACCCTCTCCCACCCTCCTGGCTGGAAGAACTCTCTCCAAGCCACCTCGCTCGTCACGCTCTCGCCGTCAAAGACGGCCGCGGCGACCAGAGTAACTTGCTCACCGACTGGGAGGGCCACGGCATCTAAAGCGGCCATCCTGAGGGCTCTAGAGGGCTTCGGCACCGGGACTTCCCTGCCGGCAATCTTGAGCAGGATGCTGTCCCTCAGCAGTAGGTACTCCACGGCTCTCCGAGCCCATAACCTGGCCAGGTCCCACCTCGCGCCAGAACTCAGCAGCGTTAGCCTGGCTTGCTCGTCTATCTGCTCGAGCAGGACATCTGCCATGTCGTCGGGATCGAAGGAGTCCACCTCCTTTAGCACCTGCATCCAGTCCAGCGTCTCGAGTAGTCCGGCGCTCTCCGGCTCGTGGAGTGACATTATCTTCCTGTCACCCACGTTAGAGAGGCTGTAAGTTATTGACTCAAGCTCTATTCCCATCCTGAGCCTGAGCACCACCATCAGGAACGCTAGGCCAACCCTCAACCACTCTAGATCCTCTCCAGGCTCAAGCTCCACGGAGATCCCATACGTGTAGTCTCTGTACCTGCCTCCAGTTGGGCCGATCACTGGTAGGGTCCTCCTGTCGACCACGAAGTAGGTCCTGTCGCCAGAGATCACAGGCCTGTACTTCCCAGACCTCAGAACCCAGTACACCCTGTTGGGCGTCTTGACTAGGAGGTCAAAGCCCCTCCTAGGCGGGTCAACCACGCATATAACCTCGCTGTGGAGCCTGCCCCTGTAGTAGTCGCCAACTACATCCGGCTCCTCCCCCCAGTTCATCTTCGCCCTGGCGTACTCCTCATATGCGTGGGCCAGCGGGTCATATGAGAGAACGGTTCTAATACTCAGGGGCCTCTCCACGACTCCCGTTATGACCCGCCCTCTCTTGAGGAGGTCTACCACAATCGCGTTGGCCGAGTAGTCTATGCACCCTGGCTGGAACCTCTCCACCAGGTCACAGTGACCTATGTCCTCCAAGTACCTCTCTTCCTCATCCTCCACCAAGAGCCTCTTCATTCCGTACGGAGGCCCGAACTCATAGAAGTTCATGTAGGACCAGGTCCTCTTCCCCTTTTCAGTCAGCCCTCCCGGCTCTATGAGGCCTAGCTCCTTGAGCAGTGAGACCTCTCCTTCCGTCAGGAACTGCCTGAGATCTGGGTTGACTGCCTTGAACAGCCCCTCGAAAAGCGTGGAGTACTTGTTCTTTGGGTTCACCAGAGCCTTCTCCAGCGGTAGCTCCACCCACCTCCTCAAAGTCTCCGCTCCCCTCATCAGGAGCTCTCTGTCCCAGCTGTAGAGGGGCAGTATGATTGACTCCGTGAACTCTATCTCCTCTCTCCTGCCCTTGCGGCCCTCCCTCTGCCTGAACTCCCTCACCGTGGGGGGCAAGCCCACGTGAATGACCCTGATGACCCCACCTATGTCTATCCCCTGAGCTAGAGTCCTAGGAGAGATCAGGACGGTGACCTCGCCCTCTCTCGCGCCCCTCTCTATCTCAACCCGCTCCTGCTTTGGAACCAGGTGGTGGTGCGCCACTACCCTCTCAGACATCTCCCCCAGCTCTAGAGAGGTCCTCCTCCTCAGCTCCTCGGCGTAGCGGATGCTCCTAGTGAAGACCAGCGTGACTCCCTCGTCGCCCGCGTACTCCGCTATGATCTCAGAGGGGTCGACGGCAGGGCTCGGGACCTGGATGCCGGCCCACCTGGCCGCCTCGATCACCTTGAAGGCAGACACCTTGAACTTGTCGAAGTCTTCGAGGGCCTCGAGGATGTCCTGACCCACCCCGGCTGACTTGAGTTCTTCGCGCCTCTCCCTGAGACCCTCCCAGATCGCCCTGAGGTTCTTGCCCAGGACGACGTAAACCCTGTTCTCCGCCCTGAAGGGCCGGCCTCTGATCACTCTTGACCTCCTTCCGTTGATCTCTGTCAGGGCCGCAGCAAGCTCGTCCGGGTTGCCCAGCGTAGCCGTGAGTATGGCTATCTGGAACTTCCTACCCGTAAGCAGGGTCATGAGGCGAATCATGGAGATTAGAAGCGCCAGCTCCCTCGGCCCGTAGAAGTCCAGCTCGTCCAGCACCAAGAGACCCAGCCTAAGGCAGTACTGACGGAGCAGGGCTCCCTTCGACACCCACCTCTTCATGTCGTTCAGCAGGAATGCCGGGTTCGTGACTATCAGGTCGGCCTGAGACAGCGCGCTCCTAAGGCCCGCCGTGCCAAGGGTCGACCTCAGTTTGTCGCGCCTCATGGCGTCGATCGGCATGACTCTAGCGCCGAGAGACTCGCAGTAGTCCTCGAGCCTCCTGACCTGGTCGTTGGCCAAGGCGAGCGTTGGGTACACAACCAGGGTTCTGACGCCAGCCCTGGCGGCGTATGCGAACCAGGCCTCGGTCTTTCCGCTGCCAGCGCCGGAGATCAGGATGACGTTTTCTCCTCTCTCGAGAGCCTCAATAGCCTTCTGCTGGTGCTTGTACAACTTCATCGCAGCTATCCTGCGTGAGAGCGAACCTCCATCAGACAACCTGGGAAGCAGATCCTGAAACGTCTTGTCTACCCGTTCTGGCCTCTCTGCAGGTTCTTTGAAGCTGTAGAAGTCATATCCCAGCCTAGCCAGTATCTTAGAAGAGTCGAGGGGCAACTTGTTGGCCCTCAGTTTTCCGTAGAGATTAACCGGATTAAAATGATCACCAGTTATGGGCCAGAGGTGACCGTCCGTGGACGTCAGCAGGGGCGAGTATGAAAATCGGATCTCAAAGCTCAGGAATTGGATGGCTGAGAGAAGAGTGGACGCGGCCGTAATTAGTCCAGGGAGCAACATGAGGTACCTCAGCGGTACCGAGAACGCCGGGATGATGGTGATCCCCCTGGATGGAGAGCCGTTCCTTATCACGCAGTACGCGTTTGGAGACGGGCTTGCTGAGGAGGAGTCCTTCCTAGAGGTTCGGATCGTTAAGCCCAAGTACGGCCTCTCGGCCAAGGAGGTCGTCAAGGCCGATCTCGCCAAGGCTGCCGTGGAGTGGCTCAAGGAGAGCGGTGTGAAGATTAGGAAGCTCGCCGTTGAGAAGTCTAAGGAGGGGAAGTTCCTCAGGGACCTCAGGAAGGCCTGCAAGAGAGCGAGGAGGAGGGTCCTGTTCATAGACCTGAGCAACGTGCTAAGGGACATGAGGGCTGTGAAGTCCGAGGAGGAGTTAAAGCTCATCGAAGAGAGCGCTAAGATAGCCATAGCGGCCTTCGAGGACGCGGTAGAGCAGCTGAGGGAGGGGGCCTCTGAGGCAGAGATCGCCAACAGGCTGGAGTATGCCATTAGGGATAAGGGGGCTGAGGGACCCAGCTTCGATTCGATCGTGGCGTTTGGAGAGCACACGTACAACGCTCACCACGTGCCGACGAGCAGGAGGCTGAAGAAGGGCGAACTCGTGCTCTTCGACTTCGGGGCAAGGTTCAAGGGGTACTGCAGCGACATGACGCGAACGTTCGTCTTCGGGCGGGAGCCCACAGCCGAGCTGAGAGAGAAGTTGGAGGCTGTCATTAGCGCTCAGCAGGCAGCGTTGGGGGTCATCAGAGGGGGTGTTCGGATAGAGGTCCCAGACGTTGAGGCCAGAAAGGCGCTCACTAATAGGGGCCTAGCCGAGGAGTTCGTTCACAGTCTCGGTCACGGCGTGGGTCTCGACATTCACGAGTATCCCAGGCTCCTAGTTGGGCAGGAAGGCGAGCTGAAGGAGGGAATGACCGTCACGGTGGAGCCGGGGATCTACATCAAGGGGTGGGGCGGTATTCGGTTCGAGGACACAGTGGTCGTTGGTAGGAACTCTCCCAAGATCCTCACGCAGGCCCTGGGGAAGGACCTCAGGGTAGGGTGACGGCGGGCTTGTCTGGAGAGTTCACGCCAACTGGAAAGGTGATCATCCACGGAGAGGGCGTCCAGAGGCTGAAGCGTGGCGAGCACAACCTATACCTCAAGTGGCTCCGCAGGGTCCAGGGCGACGTGGAGAGAGGAGATCTAGTAGAGATAGTCTCTGATCGAGGCGAATCCCTTGGTTGGGGGTTCTACGAGGGCGTTGGGGCTATGGCCGTCAGGGTGGTAACCTTCGATCCCGAGGAGAGACCCACGGAGGAGACGTTCAGACAGAGAATTGAGAAGGCGCTGAAGCTCAGGGAGAAGCTGAGATTGGGGAACTTCTTCAGGCTCGTTCACAGCGAGGCCGACGGGATGCCAGGCCTGATCGTCGACGTGTATTCAGATCTTGGAGTGATCTCCTCTACCTCAGCCGGTATGGACAGACGCCTCGGGTTCTTGGCCGAACTCCTCGTAGAGCTGCTGGGGATCAGAGCGATCTTCGTTAGGAATGACACGAGAACCAGGAGGGAGGTCGGGTTACCAACTTGGAGGGGGAAGCTCTTGGGGGAGGGAGAACCCAGAACGGTCATAGAGGAGGGCTCGGTGAAGTTCGAGGTTGACGTTCTGAGGGGACAGAAGACGGGCTTCTTCATAGATCAGAGGGTGAACCGCCTGCTCATGGAGAGGTACGCTCCCCAAGGCGGAGATGTGCTAGACCTCTATTCCTACACGGGTGGATTCGGCCTCCACGCTCTGGCCGGCGGCGCCAGGCGAGCTACGCTGGTAGACGAGTCGGATTATGCGGTAGAGACCGCTCTGAAGAACGCCGAGTTGAATGGGTTTGAGGGAAGGGTCAGCGCGGTGAGGAGCAGGGTGAAGGAGTTCCTAGAGTCGGCCATCGAGAGGGGAGCGGCATTTGACGCCGTGGTCGTAGATCCGCCTGCTCTGGTCCCTAGCAGGGATCGGATGCCCGTGGGGCTCAGGACCTACGTAGCAGTGAACGCAGCCGCGATGAAAGTTGTGCGGCCTGGCGGGCTCATGATATCTACGAGCTGCAGTCAGTTCGTGACCGCGGAGAGGCTGAGGAGCATTCTACTTGACGCAGCAAGCAAGGCGGGGAGGCGGATTAAATTCATAGGTGGGGTGCTGGGACAGTCCCCTGACCACCCAGTTGACCCGCTGCACTCGTGGACTGGGTACCTGAAGGGCTACGCCTTCGTGGTAGAGTAACGATCAGACCAGGGTCGTCTGGCGACCTCTCCTCAGCTGGGACTCGCGCATCGGGATGTAGACTATCCTCTCGCCCTCCAGCCTAACCTCGAGCCTGTCTCCCTTCGCCAGCCTCAGCCGGTCAACGAAGGTCTTGGGCAGGGTTACGTGGTAAGTTCGGTAGCTCCTGCCTCCCCTCTCCCAAACCTTCTCCTGAAGCTTGACCACTACGCGGGGCAGATCCATCCCCCTAGTTGTTAGGCCTGCTCAACCAGAACCCAGCTTCCGCCAAGGGATCAGCCAGCTCGCCGGAGACATAGGCTCTGACCAGATCCCTTGGATCTGTAAAGGTGGGGGTCATAACGGCTACCTCCTCCTCGACGAGCACTTCGGCGACCGACGGAGCTAAGGCCCCCACCACTATATCTATCTCTAGCTCTCTCACAAGCTCCAGCACGGCGCTGGAGCAGCCTTCGCTGAGCTGGAAGAACTCGGCCTCCTCAACCAGCCCCGAGTCCCCTATGCCCACGTAAAGTACGCCGGAGCACTCGGCGCAGTCTCGGCAGACCTTCACTCCAGCTCCGCCATATGACACGAGTATTGCCAGCCTGATCAACTTTGGGTCGTAGGCAACTTCCGGGGTGGCTTATAGAGTTGAGGGTCGTCTCTACCACTGAGCCTACCTAACTGGGGACTTAGGGTCTGGCGCCTTCATTTTATCGGAACTAGCGGTTAGGGAAGTTGAATGATTCCGGCGATATTCCGGAGGCTCTGCCCAGACTCTGACGAGGACCTAGTGACCCACGGAGACGCGTGCGCCTCGTGCCTGCCGGAGTCCAGAATTTGGAAGGTGAAGGCTCTCCTAGAGGAGTACGAGAGGTTCTTCGAGGCCTGTGTCGGGTCGAGACCGTGGTCGATTCAGAGGACGTGGGCCAGGAGGGTTCTGCTCAGGGAAAGCTTTGCTATGCTTGCCCCAACCGGAGTCGGTAAGACTGCGTTCGGCCTCGTAACTTCGCTGTTCCACCACCACGCAAACTGGGGCCGATCTTACGTGATAGTTCCCACGGTCCTGCTCGTCCAGCAATCCAAGGAGGACTTAGAGGCCTACGCTCAGAGAGCCCTCCAGAGGGGGATGGTCGACGACCCTCCAAGGATCTTGGCTTACTGGGGTGGGATGAGCAAGAAAGAGAAAGAGGAGGCCCTAGAGTCCATATCTTCAGGCGACTTCGACATACTCGTCACCACATCGCAGTTCCTCTCGAGAAATCTGAACCTCCTTCTTGGAAAGGAGTACGGATTCATATTCGTCGACGACGTAGACTCTCTCCTCAAGACCTCGAAGAACATAGACCGGGTGCTCATGCTAATTGGGTTTGACGAGAGGGACATCAAACTGGCGCTAAGAGACCCTGCTTACCGGCCAGAGAAGGGTCCAACAGGCTCTCTCGTACTGTCGACGGCGACTGGTAGGCCTGGGCCGAGAGCAATCCTCTTCAGGAGGCTCTTGGGCTTCGACATAGGCGCTCTCAGGGGAACAACTCTTAGGAACGTAGAAGACATCGTGGTCAGATCTAGGCAGCTGGAGTCCCTCACAGAGCTAGTTAGTCGCATGGGAGACGGCGGGATAGTGCTCCTCGCCGATATGTCGATGGCAGAGCAGATCAAGTCGGCTGTGGAGGCTGCCGGCGTCACAGCCGAGGTTGTCGTAGGATCCGAGGAGGAGGCGATAAGGCGCTTCGCCGCTGGAGAGATTGGTGTCCTCATAGGAGCTGCAAAGCCCTACGGCGTGCTTGTCAGAGGCCTCGACCTACCTGAGAGGGTCAGGTACGCCCTCTTCTATGGTGTTCCTAGGTTCTCCGCCACTGTAGCTGAGGTTGAGCAGCTAAGTGAGAGGGCCCTCGCTGTATACCTCGGCATTCTGTCCCCTGTGCTGGGTCCGAGGGCTGCGGGACTCTCTAGAAGACTCAGGCTGGGCAGGTTCTCTGCTGAAGACGTCGAGGAGGCTAAGAAGCTGGTGGCCCAAGCGATGAGCGATCCATCCATCTTGGAGAAGGTCTCT
>JAVCBV010000174.1:0-23055 GCA_037917695.1 Thermoproteota archaeon
GGACTTGGTTGTCTGGGCAATCTCTGAGCCGGGGCCGGATTTCAACCCTAGAAAGTCGTGTAGAGGGAAGATCTACATGTACACATGCCCAGAACTCTCCATGATCTCCTATGAGCGTATAAGGGAGGCTATTAAAGCGGCAAGACGCATGGGAGGCCCAGCCTTCTGCAGGGATGGGAGCGCTGAATTCCCCGAGATCAAGCTTCTCGACTCTTCACCCCTGCTCAGAGGAATCCTGTTCATCGGCAGACGCTTCTGCTGGGAGATGATTAGGAGGATAGTCGGCTTCATCATAGAGTACGCTCTCTACGATCGCGAGGTGGTGAGGCCGGCGCCTCCAGGAGGTCTAATTCTCTTAAAGACGATCTGTGAAGGGGTCAGCTTTACGCCTGAGCTTAGGTGGCTCCACAGCTTTGCCAAAAGATGGTCAGCCCTCTCCTCTAGCTGGATGGGGCAGTCGATCCTCGTATCTATATCCGCAAGAGCCCTCGATTCTCAGGACTTCATCTCTTCGTTGCTATCACTGTCCGAGTCTCTATGACGTACCACCTTACTTTGTCCCTAAACCACTTCCAGAACTTCGCGTAGGCATCCATGCTGTCACACTCAAGCATCAGGAATCCGTTATATTGGGTCCCCCAGGCGTGGTCGTAGACGCCGACTAGCCTGACCTCCGGGGGCCACTCAGCCATCATCTCCTCCCACTCTCTTAGGGCGCGTTCTTCATTCTCGTCGCTCATCTCCTTAAGCTTGTAAAAGACTATGTACACGTAGGTTGGCATGCGGTCACCCGCCGAGAGCCCCCGCGTCTTTCATTTTAAGGCCGAGGAGGTGCTGGGCAGATCCCGCACCTCCAACAGCTGACGTCGCAGCTTGGGGTTGGCTCCCCCTCCTTTGCCCTCTCCAGCTCTGCAGAGAGCGAATCCCCCTTGACTCCGGTGTCAACAACGTCTCTCCACGGAGCGTCCCTCCACGAGTAGAGGACGGACTCCGGATTCACTCCTGAGTTTCTGAATGCATCAAAGTAGTTAGATGCATTGTACCCTCCCTCAGAAGCCTTGAGCACAGCCAAAGACGATCCAACACCACCCATAGAGATCAGTCCCTGTACGGCAGCCCTACCGGGGTGCACGGCCTTAACCCTGACTCCCGAAGCCCTCCTGAGGACTTTGACGGCGGACCTGTACCAGCTCGGTCGGGCCATCGGAACTCTCTGGAATGGGGTGTGCGGCTTTGGCACAAACTGGCTCACGGACAGCTCGACTCTCAACCCGACCTCTTTTACCGATCTAGCCAGCTCCGCGGAGGCTATGATGTCCTTCTTAGTCTCCCAGGGGAGCCCCGCCATGAGGTATAGCTTCACCTCACTTACTCCGGCCTTGGCCAACTCTGAGGCAGCATCTACGACTTCCTCGAGAACCATCACCTTGTTGATGGCCGAGGCGAGTCTAATGCTCCCTGTCTCCGGGGCTAAGGCCACCTTCTTTAGGCCAGCTCCAGAGATCACCTCTACAAGCTCGGGTGTCACCTCGTCTGTCCTAAGTGACGGGAGCGAGAGCCTGAGACCCTCGTCAAGCACCTTCTTCAGCACATCCACTGCCCGCGGGTGCCCCAACACGTCGCTTCCAATTACGTATACCTTGTCGAACCCAAGCTCCTTGGCCAGCTCAACCTGTTCCAGCAGCTGGGAGAGGGGCCTGTCCCTCCTAGGCCTCTGCGTCCACCCCAGCAGGCAGAACCGGCACCCGTGTGAGCAGCCCCGCGATATCTCCAGCAGGAACGGATTCGCCTCGCCACCCTTGCCAGTCGCCCTGATCTGCCGGAACGGGAGGTAGGTGAGGGAGGATCTCCTGAACCTTGCTTTGGATCCGGAGACGAAGACGCCCTCTATGTTGGATAGATCGGCTACGGACCCTCCCTCAGCCAACGTCTTCAATATGGCTTCGACAGCACCATCTCCATCACCAACGACTACGGCGTCCGCAAACCCGAGCAGAGGGAGGGGATTAACCGTGATTGGCCCTCCTACGATGAGGGGCTGGGCTCTCCTCTCTCTGTTCACGGGGATGCCGGCTTCCCTAAGCATGTTGAGGAGCACGTGAACCTGCCCCTCGTAGTGAAGCGAGGCCATGATGACGTCGAACGCCTTGAGATCCGCGCCGCTCTCGATGGACCCCAATGAGTCTGCGGTGAATCGCTCTACCATGACGCCCTCCACGGAGTTGCCCAAGAAGTACACTATCTGATGGCCCAGCGAGTTTATAGCCGCCTGGTAAGGTCCTGGGTAGATCAGAGCGGCTCTCAGCTGAAACTCCCTGGGATCTCTGTCGTAATACCCTCCCTCCTCCTTGATTACCCTAGACATTCCATCAAGACCTCACTCCTCATCAAAGAGTTTTGGTGGGCCGGGTGGGACTCGAACCCACGACCTCCGCCTCGTAAGGGCGGCGTCATAGCCACTAGACCACCGGCCCACGGGTGGCGCCGGGGGTGGGATTTGAACCCACGCGGCCCAATGGGCCACGGGCTCTCGGGTGCCCGGACATATTCGGCACCTCCAGGCCCGCCCCCTTCCGGGCTAGGGCACCCCGGCTCCCCAAGAGAGTCTCTTAACCTCGATTATAACGATTTGCCCTTCTTCCACATGGGAGGGTACAGGTCTCTCTCCATGATTACCCTCTCAGGCTCGGCCACAACACCCCTCTTGGCCTCTAGGACGTGCTCTGCGTCCATGGTGGGCTTAACTACCGCGATGATCTCTCCCTTCAGCGTCACAGCCAGAGCATCTCTGCCCTTCCTCAGACCCTCGCTAACGGCCACTACGCCTGGGGCTTTGACCGCATCTCCGTGAGCTATTGCGGAGACGGCGCTATCCTTCACGACGATCCTAGGCACGTGAGACAACACCTCTTCTACGGGAACGATCACTCGGCGGAGTGGTCCCTCGTCCCCATCCGCCCAGCTGGCTACGGCTCTCTCTATGTCCTGCAGAGTGACTGAGTCCCTCTCGTGGAGCGGCCCCGACCTGATCCTCCTCAGCTCCCTCATGCTGGCCCCTACTCCAAGAACTTCCCCAACGTCGTAGAAGAGTCTCCTGATGTACGTCCCCGCCTCCACGACCGTTCTGACCAGTACGAACCTCCCCTCTCTCTCGAGGATCTCGAACTCGCACACGCGCCTCACTCTCAGCTCACGGGCCACCGCAGCCTTCACCGGGGGCCGCTGGTATATTGGCCCGCGGAACTTGCCGATCGCTTCCTCCAGCTCCTCGTCAGACACGTCGCCGTGGAGGTAGAGCACGCCCACGTACTCCTTCCCCGCCCTAGTTACGAGTCTGCTCAGTTTCGTGGCTCTTCCGAGCAGGATGGGCAGGACGCCTGTTACCTTGGGATATCCCCGGCCGCTAGGCCACTAGGGTCCCGCAGTGGCCCACCCTGCCCGGGAAGCCCAGGAGGGCCCTGACCCACTTGGTGACCTCGTGCGACGTGGGGCCAGAGGGCTTGTCTAGGTTTATTGCGCCGTACTGCAGGTAGACATCAATGGGCCTCTCCCGGGGAGTGTAGCCGTAAGGGCCGGGCTCAGCTTCTTCCCTCACCAAGAGTTCGCCCGGCCCCGGCTCCCCCGGGGGGCAGATCAAGAAGCCCCTCCTCCCCTGGACTTGGCCTCTCTCACAAGTTCCTCATATATGGCCGTAGACTTCAGAGCCTCCAGAACCTCCTCGTCGCTAGCCCCCTCTGAGATGTCGAGCTTTATGGGGAGGGGGACCAGGTGCTTGACGTTGGCCCTCCTCCTCCGCACGCCCGTGAGTTCCTTGGGTCCGGTGATCTCCACGAAGTTCTTGTCTATTATCCGGACCACGACGCATTTCCTCCCGGCTTCCCTACCAGCAACCTTGACGCAGAGCTTACCTACCTCTATGACTCCCATAGGTACTCACCCCTCGCGAGGCGACTGGTCTCGCCCTCAGGCGAGACCCCCGGCGGGAGACATGGCCGACCAGCCTGCGCTGATCGCTCTGCTTATCATGAGGTCCCTCAGGCACTTTGAGCAGAGGTACCCACCGTAAGGTCGGTTTGGCCTCTTCTCGCTCTTGGCCAGCTTGGCCATGACGGACCTCGGTCCCGTCCTAGTTCCCGTGAGCGGCCTCCCACATCGGGCACACTTCGCCTTTCCGTGAATCTTGTGCCTGTAGTGGTAGACGGTTCTGCCACCGGGTGTCCTGACAGCAACCCTTCTCCTCTTCAATCTCTTCCTCGGGCCGAATGGGTCCTCAGGCATTCCTCAGCCCTCCGCCGGGACCTTGAGGCCAACCGGCCACGCCTATTTAAGGGTTCATCTACTAGTCCAGGGAAATTCCCAAGAGCCTCTGCAGGACCATCGAGAACATGAAGCTCGACATGAAGTATAGGCCGATATATCCTACGACGTCTGGGGCAAAGGAACTTCCTCTCCTCAGCAGGTCGATTATTGGAATGGCGAATGGAAGGCGGACTATCGGAATCTCAAAGTAGATACCCCTCAATATCCAGAAGATGGCTAAGAGGGGAACAGTCGTGTAAAGCATTGGTCTCATGCTCATCTTTGTCATCTCAGCTTGAGCCTCTGAGTAGACTGGTTTCATCTTCTCCAGCTTCTTGGCTAGCCTCTTGTCCCCCTTGGAGAAGGCGAACTCCCTCTGAAGGCGCGTGTACTCCGTGATGATCTTCCGGTAGTATTGCATCTTGTCATAATCTATCGTTTTCTTGCTGATCAGGGTTGTTGCCAGAGTTATCACGAAGGAAATCGCCAAGATGAACAAGATAGAGTAGGGAGGGAGGGTTATCAGATCTTTGAAGTCTCCCACTTACATCACACTCCCAGTATCTTGGCAAGCCTCGGGTAGAGCTCTATAGCTCTCTCCCTCGCTATCACCTCGTAGAACGACGCTGTAATCGTCACGGCGAGCAATATACCGCTCCCGGTACCTATCGCACCGCTGAAGTCAGCCAGCGCTGCAAGCAAGCCAACTAGAGCCCCACCCAGCAGTGTGACGGCTTCCACATAGCCCTTTATGGTTTCTGCTAGGACCCTCGGACTGGCCCGCCTACCTGGCACAACCATACCCTGAGCCACGAACTGCCTAGCCACGCTCTCGGCGTCCATCCCAGAGGTGATTACCCAGACCTTGGCGAAAGCGACGGAAAATAGCACGTACAGTCCTAAGTATATCAGAGCCTTTCCGGGATTGGCCGCCACGCCGCTAGGCCCGCCGGGAGAAGTGATGTAGTACATTAACCCTCCGACCGGTACCGTGTTTCCAGTGACCGGGTCAACCTGATATCTGCCGAGTATTGATATGAGCGTCTGAGCGACTTTGCTGGTCGAGGTATGGAGTCTGTTCCAGAGTAGCGTGGAGACTATCCTAATGTCGCCATAGAGGGCCTGCGTGAATATGATTGGGATGTTGCTGACGTACAGCAGCCTCAGCGGGTACCTTATCCTCTGACCGCCGACCCTGGTGAACGCTATCGGAACCTCTACTCTGACTTCGTAGGCCCAGACTACTATCAGGAACACTATAATCGTCGCAATGAGCCCCGCGAGATCAGGGAGACCTCCAGCCCTGTAGATCGCGTCGATCCCCTCCTCAATCAGCGCCGGTATCGCCCCCACGACCCTACCCTCTCGGGTTTTCACGGGAGAGAAGGCTCCCCACAGAACCCTCTGAGCGACTCCAGCTAGAATGAACAGGCTTATCCCGCTGCCTATCCCCCACTTGCTAACGAGGTCGTCCAGCATCATCAGCAAGACGCTGCCAAGTATGAGCTGAGCTATCACCATGGTGGCTATGTCCCACGGGATCTCCGCTGGAACCCTGCCATACCTCCCCCCTAGGACGTACGCAGCGTTCTCTAGGAATATGAATGCGAGAGCAGCAACTCTCTGCGCCTGCTGGAAGTACCTCCGGTTCTCCGGATCAGTCAAATCCAGGGGGATTATTTTGCTCCCAACTAGGAGCTCGAGGACTATTCCAGCGGTGACTACAGGCCCTATACCCAGCTCGACTATGCTGCCCGAGGCTCCTGCGAAGATCACTCGGAACTCGCTGAGGATGTCCACCGTCGGGGTCTCTACGCCGTATAGCGGGATCTGAGTCAGTATGTAGTAGATGAATAGGACAACCGCGGTCCAGCCTATTCTCTCCTTGAGGCTAGGCCTCTGCTTTGGTTTCTCTACCTCAGGTATGACTCTATTCACGGTGGCAATAAACCCGCGGAAGAAACTCACTCACCCACCCCCTCGACTGGGACGGCCTTGCCCCCCGCGGACTCTATCTTGGCCGCCGCCTTCTCCGTGAACCTGTGAGCCTTAACGATTAAGGGCATCGATACAGTACCCCTACCAAGAACCTTCTCGTAGGGGGTCTTGGTCAGGTCTATCTCAATCGTGCCATCTTCCCTTCGCTCGACGGCGCCCATTTGCTCTAGTTCGCCCAGCTTTTTCTTTAACTCACCTACGTTAATCCCTAGGATCTCTCTTACAACAGCCCTTGGTCTCTTGAGTCCTCTTCTACCCCTGCCGAAGTAATCCGGCCAGTGAGCTGTGTACCAAGTCCATAGGTGCTTGTGCCCTCCTGCCTTGCCAAACCCGCCTCTCCTGCCGCTCCTCCTGTGCTGCCTCTGCAGGCCGTAGCCGTGGAGCCTGCTGCCCCTCATCTTCCTACTCTTCTTCCTCCTCCTAGGGATGCTCATCTCACATCATCCTCCTCAGGAGTTCATTTATCGCGCTTCCACGGTAGCCCAGTTCTCCGCCGTCCCTCCAGCCCCTCTTAGTCGTCCTCTTAAATCCCCCGCTCGGCGGGTGCAGCCTGAAGTAAGGCTTGAGCCACTCGAGCTTGTTGAGCTTTACCTTCCCAGCGAGCATCGCGTCTGCCAGCTCTTCTATACTTCCGAACTCGGTGTTCTGGCGCAACCACTCGTCCGTCAGTCTCCCTCCCGTCCTGAGTTCGCCCCTCCTCCTCAGGAGCTCTACCAGGGTCTCCTTGTCGATCTCTCCGTAAGTGGTGTAGTCCTTCACCTTGAATAGCATGCCGAGGAAGCTGTCGTTGGCGGGGACTACGGTTGCCCAAAACTTCCTCTTGACATGGAGCATATCCATCGTCTGCCTGATATCTGGTCTCACGCCCACTCGGCCCCTTATTCTAACAACGGCCATCAGGGGTTTACTCTCTGAACTTTCGCCGGACATAACCCCCACCTCAGGTGGCGAGGCCCCATCGAGCGCCCGGCAGCGCCTGCGGCCCGCCTCTCGGCAGAGACATCAGGCGATTATAAATGACTCGCCTCTGTCGGGCGCAACCTGGTCTCTCGCCAGTCCATGGGTAAGTTCATGAGGAGCAGTCTTCTGAGAGCGTCGTGGATCGCGTACGCGTAGTTCATTCTGTTTCGCGTCTCGCCTCGTGAGAAGACCCTTATGTCCTTGATGCCGCCAAGGCTGAGGACGACTTTTGCCACCTCATTGGCCACTAGCCCCAGCCCTCTCGGGGCTGGCATCAGCGTGACTCTGACCGATCCGGACTTGCCCTGAATCCTGGCCGGTATTGAGTGCGGTCTACCGCACATGCACTCTAGCGAGCCGCACCCCTTCCTAACCTTGACTATGTTGAGCTTGGCGTCTCTCACCGCATCAAACAGAGCATCCCTGAACTCCTTTCCCTTTCCCTTGCCCACTCCAACGTAGTCTAGGCCGTCTCCGACAGCGACGACTATTCTGAGCTGCGTAAGCTCTCCAGCGTCGGTCTGCCTCTGCACTCTCCTGACCTCTATGATCTCCTCCTTCAGCCCAGGCAGGAGAGTGTCGATTATCTCTGGCTCCTTTATTGGAACCCCCAGCCTCAGTATCTCGTCTATGGAGCGAATCTTGCCCTCGGCAACTAGCTTCCCTAATTTTGTGCGGGGAACCCACTCGCCTTCTATCGCGCTCATCAGCTAACTCCCTCCTCCTCTACCTTTAATGCCCCTCCCTCTGGCTCGATCCCATCTAGCTTCTTAATCTGTTCTAAGACCTGCTCGAACACCTGCGGGATCGCGGTTGGATCGACTCCACGTCTGATGTAGTCAGAGAACTGCCTCTCGTAGAACTCTGGGTTCTCCTCCTTAAGTGCGGCCGCCCAGCTAGCTATGTGCTCGCCTCTAATCCTGCTGTCATCTGGGAGCACCTCCTCCCCGTGAGGAACATCCAACCCTGCGTCAACAGCCCCTTTGATGGCTGCATAGAGCCTGGAACCGGGCGTTGACGCCTGCCTGCCGAGGTCTAGGACGGCCCTCTCTACGCCAGACTTCTTTGCCCTCAGGGCGGCGAGGTAGCCAGTGAGGTAGGCTGCTGGCGTGCTCTTCAGAGAGTAATCCCACCCGAACTTCCGCAACTCCTTTGAGAAGGCGTACGCTAGAACCCTATCACCGTGTGGGGCATACTCCATGACCTGGACTATCACGTGCCTATTCGTCCTCCTGACCACGAGCCTGGGGAGGCCGCTCTTCAGGAGCGCGAGCCGCTTCCTATAGTCAGTCTTTCCCTCCCTCCTCCTCCTAAACTTCACCTTGTACCTGCCAGATCTAGCCACTTCCCTCGACCTCCCTCTCTGACAGCTTCAACTCCTTCTCTAGTGCTGACCTCAGGTGCCTCACAGAAGTGTAGAGCGATAGCCTCCTGTAGAACCTCCTGTACTCCCTCCTGCTCAGCAGTCCGGCGTCCCTCAGACGCCTGAGCTCCCTCCTCAGCGCCCTGACCTTCCTGACCCACCTCTCCTTCCTGCTGAGTATGGCGTACTTTCCTCCCTTGCGTCTGCCAGGCCCCTTCCTCCTCTTCCTAGCTCTGGCCCTAGCTCTGCTCACTCCCCTCGCTGGTTCGATTATTATGGCGCCGTCGCGTATGAGCTTCTCCACATCCCTCCTAGTTATTGCCTGAGCGACCTCTTCAGCTCTCTCCGGGACTATCTTCACTCTGTCCAGGCCCACTCCAGCTATCTTTGCTGCCAGCTTCTTCTGGTAGCTAAGGCTCTTCACTCGGATTTCTTCCTCTGCCAACCTCATTCGCCTCCCCTACTTGGATTCGCGAGCCGTATGCTAAGCTCTCTCGCTCGCTCCTCGATCTCAGCCCTCTTCTTCTTCCCCACGGGGGATGCTATGTAGACGATCACCGGCTCGCCGGAGGCTGCCACGGACTCCAATTCCCTCACGTTGTGGACGATGACGGGCTTGCGTCCAGATGGATGCAGCCCCCTGATCCCGTCCGGATTACGGTATCCCACGGTGGGGGCCTTAGGTCTACTCTTCAGCTTCAATCTCTGCTTATTGTCAATACCCCTGGGCTTCCTCCAGCTCTTCACGCAGGCCTTGTGCCACCACCTGGCCAGGTTGAGGAACCTCGGCTTCTTCCTCAAGCGCTCCCTCAGGAGCTTCAGCTCCTTGACGCTCCCCTCAGCCAATTATGATCCCTCCCCTACTCCTCCAGCACGTAGATCCCGTCCATGAAGACTCTGGGATCCTTCCTCTTGATCTTGGTGGCTTGCCGTATGTTGGCGGCAGTCTGCCCCACATCTTCTTTCGAAATCCCCTCTATGTAGATTCGGTCCCCTTCCACCCTGACCTTCGTGTTCCCGACTATCTTAGCGAACCTGGGCTTCCTCTCCCCAAGAAAGTTAGAAATCACGACCACTCTCCTCTCCTCGTCGACCTCCACCTTGATGGGGAAGTGCGCGAATACTATGATCATCTCCTTCCTGAAACCTTCAGTCACTCCCTTGATCATGTTCTTGATGTGAGACGCGATCGTACCAATGTACGCCTTGTGGAACTTTCTCGGGTTGTAAGTCTTCAAGATAACCTTCCTTTCGCTCTCATCTACAACGATCTCCAACATCTGAGGGTCGAACCTCTTCTCAAGCTCGCCGAGGGGGCCCTTGACCTTTATGAGGTCTCCCTCTACGCTAACTTCAACGCCCTCGGCTATCGGAACCTCTTTGGTGAGCACCACTGCGGCCACCTTAGGATATGGCATCCCCTCAAACCCCCCAAGCATCAGTAGAAGTAGGCCAGGAGCACACCTCCTATGCCTAGTTCCTTTGCCTTTCTGTGTGTCATGACCCCCTTAGGCGTCGAAACGACCAAAGCGCCGACGTTGTATGCCGGAAGGAACATCCTCTCAAACTCCTCGAACTCGTCCTTCTTGACGGGGAATCTGGGCTTAATCACGGCTGCCTTGTTGAGTCTCCCCAGCAGCTTCACTCTGTACTTGCCAGCCCTGCCGTCGTCGATGTACTCAAACTCCCCGATATAGCCCTCTTCCTGCATTACCCTCAAGACGTGCCCGATGAGCTTCGAGGCCACCGGAATAACGACTTCCCTCTTGCCCAGTCTGGAGGCGTTCGTTAGCGCGCTTAGGGCGTCGGCCAATGGATCCAGTCTGGTCATGGCAACCACACCTCCTACTCGCATTTCCTCCAGCCCATTAGGGGAGCGACTTCTCTGAAGCAGCACCTGCAGAGGTAGAGCCCGTACTTGCGAATGATGCCATAGCCCACTCTACCGCACCTTCTGCAGACGTAAGCGCCTTTACCTTTCGTCCTGACCTTCTTCTTTGGCTTAGCCAACTAACTCACCTCTCACTCTTCCTCGACCACATCGATCTTTAAGCGCTTCTTGACGTAGGCGATTGCCTCCTCCTTCGTGAGCCTGTGCCTCCTCGGAACCCTTCGCCTCTTCAGCCTCCTCTTAGCGACCCTGTAGCCTGCGCGGCCCATCGTGACTATCACGTCCATGCCGAAGACTCCTACCTCAGCCTTGTACTTCATTCCCGGGATCTCTATGTGCTCCTTGATTCCGAAGGCGAAGTTGCCGAACTCGTCAAACGAAGATGCCTTGATCTTCCTCCCGACGGCTTCGACCACCCTGTCTAAGAGTTCGTACGCCTTCTTACCCCTGACGGTCACCGAGACAGCGATAGGCTCCCTCTTCCTTATTCCGAATTCCTTTATAGTCCTCTTGGCCCTCCTCTGCACGGGCTTCTGCCCGGTGAGTTCCTCTAACACGCTTGCGGCTCTCTCAAGGACCTCTCCACTTCGCCCTACGGCTATGTTGAGCGTTACAGCTAGAACCCTGGGCTCCAGCATGGGATTGCTTTTCCACTTGGCCTCAAATTCATCCTCCTGCATTTCCTCCGCCTTCGTTGCCATGCCGAGGCTCACCTCACCTTGATGGCGGGATTCTCCCTCCCTATCACTATCAGGCTCTCCTTCAGCGCCCTGTAGGTCAGGTTCGGGTCTTCAAAATCCCTAATCTCCACGAACTCTCCAATTTTCTCAATTCTTCCTATACGACCTGCCCTCCTACCGCTTATCACAAGCGCGAGGGCACCCTCCTCCAGCCTCAATATGTCGAGTACCTCCTGACTTGGCACCCTGATCAGGAGGGAGTCCCCCACCCTGACGCCGGCCAACTTAGAGCCCGGTTCGGTAAGGAAGTTCCTGCCGTCATGGCCGGTCAGCTGGATCTTCCCTCCCTTCACAGCAACCTTGTTCTTCACCCTGACGACCTTGAGTTCTACTTCCTCCTTCGGTATGTCGATGAGCTTCAGGTACTTCGTCGGGTCAGAAGTCATCCTGGCGTAGATCTCGGCCTTCGGTATCGCGAGAGTGTCTAGAAGCCCAACCTGGAACTTGTGGTCGTAGACGGGCCTGCCGTCTATGAGTATGTTCTTCTCGTGGATTATCCTCTTAGCCTCCCTGGCCGTGGTCGCCAGCTTGAGGATGTCCCTGACTATTATCAAGAGCGGGATGCCCTTGTCGATCGGGTGGGGCCCCGGCCGCGGCTTTACCGTCCACTTGTACTCCCTCTTGGCTATCGGCCAGTAGCCAGGAGCCTTCATCCTCTTGAGGTGTCGCCCACCTCCCTTCTTCGTCATATTCAACCAGCCTCCTCCTTTCGCTCAAGAGCGGCCTTTCGACGCTCATCGCTTAGATCAAGCTCTATTATCATGACCTTGGAGGGGTGGATTGGGATCGGAACCTCCGTGCCGTCTGCCTTCTTCCTGGTGACCCCCTCGATGTGTATCCTGTACTTCTCCCTGTCCACTCCTATCACCTTGCCCTCTCTGCCCGCGTAGTCCCCCCTCATTATTCTCACCTTGTCTCCACTCCTAATTGGGAAGGACCTCCGCCCGTACTTGGCTCTGAGTTCGGGAGACAGTGTCGCAGACATGATCTTGGCTCTGATATGGAGCGGAGCTTGGTAGAGGTACTTCCTCTGCTTAGAGGGCTTTGACGACACGTGCTTTGCTGGCACCATAGTCTCACACCACCGTCATAGAAACCGCGCTCAAGCTGGGCCACTTCTCGAGGGCTTCCTTGGCTACTGGTCCCTTAACCTCGCTGCCCCTTGGCGTTCCGTCGTCATTGACCAGTATGGCCGCGTTATCCTCGAATACCACCCACTGCCCGCTCTTCCTCCTGAAAGGCTTCCTCTGCCGTATTACCACGGCCTTGAATGGCTTGTGGAGCAGATCGTGCTTGCCCTGTTTCACAACAACCACGACCATATCTCCCACGCTGGCCGACGGGAGCCTCCCCTTCCGCCCCTGATAGCCGATCACACCTATGATCTGGAGTATTCGTGCGCCGGTGTTATCGGCGCACTTGAGCTTTGCCATAACAGGCAGTCCGCGAGATACTCTCGGCTTTACGCCCTTCAGCTTTCTTCTCCTGACGGCTCTACGGGCCATTTACACCCCTCCTAGGCATCAACTCGGGGCCCCTGCCCGCCCCGGCTATAAAAAGGTTCAACGGAATCGGGAGCCCCTTCTCAACCTCTTCGCTATATCCCTCCCTATGACCACGCCGGACGCAGAGGCCTGAATGAGGCCACGTGACACGCCAGCGGCGTCTCCACCCGCATATAGGCCTTCGATCGTGGTACTCTCGAGGTTCTTCTTCAGATTCAGCTTGGCTGTGTGTAGCTTTATCTCGACGCCATAGAGGAGCGTGTGATCGGAGTATATACCCGGCATGACGTTGTTCAGTGCCTGCAAGGTCTCCAGTATGTCGAGGAGGTACCTGTAGGGGTACACGAAGCTCAGATCGCCGGGCACGGCCCCTTTCAACGTGGGCTCTACTACGCTCCTCGAGATGCGGGAGTGTGTGGATCTCCTCCCCCTTATGAGGTCCCCCAGCCTCTGAATTATCGGCTGGTTGTCTGCGATGTTGTTAGCCAGCCTCGCTATGTCGAGGGCGTAAGAGATTGAGTCCTTGTAGGGCTCGGTGAACTTTATCGAGACGAGCAGGGCAAAATTGGTGTTCTCTGTGCTGCTCTCCTCCTTGGCCGCCCCGTTCACGGTTACGATCCCCCAGTACGACTCCGTCACAACGAAACCCCCGGGATTGACGCAGAACACCCTCACTTTGTCGTCGAACGTCTTGGTGTAGTAGATCAGCTTAGGCTCGTACAGCACGTCGGTAAACTCCCTCATCACCTCAGCCAAGACCTCCACTCTCACGCCTATGTCAACCCTGCCAGCCTCAACGCCTATGCCGAGCCTCCTAGCCTCGGAGACCAACCAGTTCGCGCCAACTCTGCCCGGCGCCACAATGACGTACCTCGCACTCAGGAACTCCCCGCTCACGAGCCTTATGCCCTTAACTCTCCCGCCTTCTACCTCAATTCGCTCTGCGGCCTCTCCGAACCTGAATTCTATGCCCATATCCTCAAGTCGCTTTCTGAAGTTCCGGAGAACTCGCAAACCACCGTCGCTGCCCATGTGACGGATTTTGTAAGGGACGAGCAGGAATCCCTGCCTGTAAGCCTTCCTCTTTAGCTCCTGAATGGCCTGCTCGTCCGTGCCGTAGACCTTTTCCGGGGCTCCCAAATCAAGGTACACGGAATCCACATAAGCTATCAGCTCCCTGACCCGGTTTCCATCGAGGTAGTCAGAGAGTTCCCCACCAACTCTATCGCTGAGGTTGAGCTTCCCATCGCTGAAAGCGCCTGCGCCCCCAAACCCAGAGACCACCGCGCACGTTGGGCAAAGGGCGCACCTCCCAGTTACTTGGGCAGGGCAGTACCTTCCAGGCAAGTCTGGGCCCATCTCGATGACCAAAACTCTAGCTTCAGGAACGCCTTTCTTGATCTCATGGGCAGCGAAAAGTCCTGTAGGCCCTGCTCCAACGATTACAACGTCATAGGACTCGTCCAGCAGACTCCCTTAACGGCCAGCCTAGCTGGTGTGATATTAACATTACGCTCTGAACGTTCTCATCCACAGCGCCTTTTGGGTATGTTTGTTCAAATACACGCGAGCGCTCTCCTCCTTAGGTACAGGCCTTCACACGAGGAATTTTAGGGAGATCAAACTCTCCGCATCCCAGCGTGCCTCTTAATCGCCTCTCCGGACGCTAAACCCCAATTCCCGCGAGACCGTAGTAGATTGTCCCTCAGTCGCTCGGCGGTGCGCGTCGGCTCAGCTCGGCGGCGCTGCCCAAGTAATGTCCGTCTAGGGAGAAGAAGTGAGCACGCTCTACATCCAGCGCGTGAGACGCCAGAGGTCCGAATCTTCGCATATGCGGTTGACCCTCAAAAACCCGTATCCGACATACCGGTTGAAGGCTGGTAAGATCAAAACGCGCGACTCTCTTGAGACCGGAGCGCCTAACCTCTCCTGCAGAACCTCACGCCTCCAGGGGACGATCATCCACGCTCTCAAGATACTCGGTCGTCCCGTCCCCGGATCTGTAATACGAACAGCCGGGTGGATGTGCCCAGCGAGAACCAGCCTGCGTGAGGAGATCTCATCTGCAGGCCAGGAGTGGCCGTGTATTAACCCGAGGTTCCCGAGGGTCCCTCCCCTGGGCCCTATCATATTTACTTCTGAGGGAATTATTTCCTCCAAACCACCGTCGTGGTTGCCTTTTATGATGTGTACCTCTGCGACCACTTCAAGGAGATCGCACAGGATCTCTCTAACGAGCCGTCTAACCCTCGGGCTCGGGAGACCAACTCCATGTTTTACATCGCCCAGCAGCACTACAATGTCGGGAGAAAGACCTCTGACGAGTCTAATGAATTCCTGAGCTACTCGAGCGGAGAGATCGGGGATTGACACGCCCTTCATTGCTAACTCATCTTCGAGACCAAGGTGGAGGTCAGCTACGACTAGAACGCTCTTATCGCCAACGGTAAAAGTTAGAGCTGGGGACCCTTTCACCAAGGTGATCGGCAACTGAGCAATCACCCCGACCAGCGTGGCAAGTCTGCGCGCAGCCTCCTTAGACTGCTGCCCCCCGAGAGTGCGCTGAAGGCCATTAGGACGGTCGAGGAGGAGAGGGTCATAAGAGTATCCGGCCCCCGAGGATTTACGATCTGGCTCGTGAGGGGAGAGAGGAAAGACTACATAATCTTTGGCGACTTTTACTGCTCGTGCGCAGACTTCTACATGGAAGCCATGCTTAGGAGGGGGAGGCCCTTCTGCTACCACATGGTAGCCAGGGAAATTGCCGAGGAGGACGGGAAATACGTGAGCTTGGAAGTTGGTAGAGGCGCATTAATTAGGCTTTTGTCGAGGTTGTCAGAGTTTCACCCTGATCCGTGAGGCTGATTAAAGGAAGCATTATAAACTCAGAACAATTTATAAGGTCCTATTATTGGATACGGACAAGAGTTGCAAGGTGATAACTGTGCCATCAAAAGGTGGCCCTGAGGAAGTCGTTGCGTCTTACCACAGGCGAATACTCAGAGAGATGATAGCCAAGAAGATAGCGGGCGATATACTGTTTTCTAGCGATATAGGGCTGGCCATGCGTAAGTGGAGGCAGTACTTCGGCATTAAGCAGAGCGAGCTTGCACGGACCCTCGAGGTCTCTGCCTCCGTGATATCAGACTATGAGTCTGGAAGGAGGAGGAGTCCAGGGTCCCTCGTGCTCAGAAGGTTTGTTGAAGCTCTACTTGAACTCGACGAGAAGAAAGGAGGAACGGTAACGAAGACCCTTGCGAGGACTCTCGGCATATCAGATATGTTAGCCAGCGTCATCGACATACGAGAACTCGCCGCCCCGGTTGAGACTGCGAAGTTCGTCAAGGTGATCGATGGGGAGGTTCTGGTACAGCCCCCCGGATCTCAGTACATCTACGGTTATACTGTGATAGACAGCGTGAAAGCCATCGAGACGCTATCTGGGGCAGACTTCATGAGGCTATTTGGTTCTTCTACGGAGAGGGCGCTGATCTTCACGAAGGTATCCACAGGTCGCTCACCGATGGTGGCTATTCGGGTCTTCGACGTGAGACCAGCCCTAGTCGTGCTTCACGGGCTTACACCAGAGTCTGTTGACCCCCTGGCCATCAAGCTAGCGAAACTTTCGAACGTTGGTCTCGTCGTTTCCAAGCTGCTTGATGTAGGGGAACTCGTAGAGCGCTTGAGAGCCTCGCTTTAGTTTAACAGACAAAAAAGTCAACCTTTATTTGCTCTCGAGCCGACTCGCAAAAGGGACGAGCTATTGTACCTATAAAGTGACAGTAAAAACAACGGTGTCAACCGATACAGTTATAAACTACGATGTTTCGTCAGCAATCGTCGAAAAATATGCGCCTGGGGGATAGCAATGGTCGCAACCCTGCTGGAGGAACCCGGTAAATTAGTCCTCATGATGGGCAACGAGGCGATAGCGAGAGGAGCTATTGAGGCAGGAGTGCAGTTCGCAGCCGCCTATCCTGGCACGCCTAGCAGTGAGGTGCTGGCAAACCTGTCTGCAGTCTCCAAAAAGACCGGCATGTACGTTGAGTGGTCTACCAACGAGAAGGTGGCGTTTGAGGCCGCCTACTCTGCCTCCTTAGCTGGATTGAGGTCAATCGCTATCATGAAGCACTTGGGAACGCACTGGATACTCGACCCTCTCGCAGTGGCGGCGATCACCGGCGTGGAGGGAGGGCTCGTTATAATCTCGGCAGATGATCCCCACCCTCACAGCTCTCAGAGTTCTGTCGACACAAGGTACCACGGCCGGATAGTCAACATCCCCGTGGTTGAGCCGTCCGACCCCGGCGAGGCAAAGGATCTTGTCATACACGCAATGGATCTCTCCGAGAAAGCCAAGACGCCGGTTCTCTTCCGCTACACCTCCGCCGTGGCCCACGGGAAAGGTCCCGTTAAGCTCGGGCCCATCAGGAAGGAGAACAGATCTCCGAATTTTCCAAGGGATCACCGGAGACTGGTTAGCATAGCTCCAAACGCCAGAGCCAACATTCCCAAGCTGTTCGAGAGGCTGGAGGCAGTGAGGGACCTCGTTGACTGCGAGCCGTTTGTCAAGAGGCTAGGTCCTCCTTCTGGAGATTGGGGTCTGATAACCACGGGAGTCCCCCACTCCTACGCAATGGACGTTCTGGTGTCGGAGGGGATTCAGGACTCCGTCCCCATCCTCAAGCTCACCATAACATACCCTCTCCCTGAAGATCGAGTGCTCGAGTTCCTTAGGTCCGTCAAGAGGGTCCTCGTCCTAGAGGAACTCGAACCATTCTTGGAGGACCAGATAATCAAGCTCGTTAAGCTTCACGAGCTGGACGTTAAGGTATACGGTAAGAACACCGGCCACCTGAGGAGGTACGGCGAGTACAGCCCTGCGATAGTCGGAGAGGCTATGCGTGAACTCTTTGGAATTAACTACGTGACTACGCCAGCCGCCAACCTCAAGGAGGTCTCGACGAGCGTTCAGAGGAGAATACCGCAGATGTGCGCAGGATGTCCCCACAGAGGCAGCTATCTGGCCATCAAGGCGGCCTTCGAGAGGCTCGGAACCGACGGGTTAGTCTTCGGAGACAGAGGGTGCTATAACCAGGGAGCTAACCCGCCCCTTGACGCCATAGACACGTGCATAGCCATGGGGTCCAGCATAGCGATGGCTGCGGCCGCAAGGAAGGCTGGAGAAGATAGGCCAATAATTGCCGTAATTGGAGACTCCACGTTCTTCCACGGCGGGCTCCCAGCCTTGGTAAACGCCGTGGTAAACAAGGCCCCCATAGTCGTCGCGGTGTTTGACAACCGGTGGACATGCATGACCGGACATCAACCCAGCCCCTCCTCGGGGGTTAACGCGATGGGAGATGAAGCGCCAGTCCTGAAGCCTGAGGACGTGGCTAGAGCACTTCAGGTTCCATACGTCAAGGTTTTGAGCCCCTACAACTTGAAGAAGGCAGAGCAGGCGGTGCTAGAAGCGGTTGAAGAGGCTAAGAAGAACGGACTCCCATCGCTTCTGGTGTTCAGAGCGGAGTGCACGCTCCAGGTTCTCAGGAGGTTGAGGAAGAAGGGGGTCAAGCCAAAGCCCGTTACCGTGAACTCAGCGCTTTGCACAGGGTGCAAGGAGTGCATTAAGACGGGCTGCCCTGCCTTAGGGTTCGACGAGGAGTTGAACAAGGCATTCATCTACGAGGACAAGTGCGTGGGCTGCATGATCTGCGCTCAGGTATGCCCAAATAACGCGATCGTTCGGTCGGGGTGATTTGCGATGAGCGTGGATGAGATCAACATCGTTCTAGCCGGAGTCGGTGGGCAGGGTGTTGTGGTGGCTTCTGACATTCTTGGGGTTGCTGCTATAAAGAGCGGACTGAACGTCAAGATAGGGAACGTACACGGGTTAGCGCAGAGAGAGGGCTCAGTTTACAGCCACGTGCGTATAGGGAACGGCGTATTTGGTCCCAAGATCCCGCCAATGAAGGCTCACGCGATCGTTGGGTTTGAGCTGTCAGAAGCAGCCAGACACCTGCACCTCCTTAACCCGGCGTCTGGTATACTCTTGCTCAACGAGAGGCTCATTTACCCACTCGCTCACTTCACTGGCCACGTCTCCTACCCGAGCAAGGATGAAGTCCTATCCAAGATACTTGCAAACGTGCGGGCGGAGGCGGTTCACATAATTGACGCCGACTCTCTTGCTCTGAGGGCGGGTAACCCACGGACGGTCAACGTCGTTATGCTGGGCGCTCTCTCCGCGACCGGCATACTCCCGTTCACCCCGGAGCTGGTTGTCGAGGCCATGAGGGAGAGAGTGCCCAGGTTCGCCCTCGAGGAGAATGAGAGGGCATTCTGGCTCGGCTATGAGGAGGTTTCAGGAGGGGGTACGCAGTGAGGCCAAGCAAACCCGTTGGTATAGTTGGCTGGGGATCGTACGTCCCCATGTTCAGGATAAAGGAGGAAGATCTCGCCGCCGCCTGGGGTCGCGAGTGGAGCAGGTTCGCCTCAGGGCTCATGGTATATGAAAAGAGCGTTCCGGGGTTGGACGAGGACACCCTGACGATCTCGTACGAGGCGGCCATGAACGCGCTCGCCAGAGCGGGAGTCGACCCAGCCGAACTTGGCGCTGTGTACGTAGGAACTGAGTCGAAGCCCTATGCCGTAAAACCAACCTCAACGATCCTAGCCGAGGCCATCGGTGCCTCCGGAGCTACCACCGGCGCCGACTTTGAGTTCGCCTGCAAGGCTGGCACCGAAGCCATTCAGGCCGTCATGGGCCTAGTTGGCTCTGGCATGATAAAGTACGGGCTTGCTGTAGGCGCCGACACATCCCAAGGCGCTCCAGGCGATCCACTAGAGTACACCGCCTCGGCAGGTGGTGCCGCTTTTGTCATTGGGCCGGCTCCCGAGTCTGCAGCCGTAATCGTGGCTTCCTACTCTTACGTGACTGATACCCCCGACTTCTGGAGGAGGGCCCTAGTCAAGTACCCAGCTCACGGGAGGGCATTTACGGGCCAGCCAGCCTACTTCCACCACATTGTATCGGCCGCCAGAGGCCTCATGGAGGAGCTCGGAACTACCCCTGAAGACTACGACTACGCGGTCTTCCACCAGCCGAATGGCAAGTTCCCCAGCAGAGTGGGTAAGATGCTTGGATTTCCTATGGAGAAGGTAGAGCCAGGTCTAGTCACTCCTGTTGTAGGCAACACGTACAGCGGATCTTCGCTCCTGGGCCTCACAGCCGTTCTAGACATCGCAAAGCCCGGAGATAAGATACTGCTGGTGTCCTTCGGGTCCGGCGCCGGGAGCGACGCTTTCCACATAGAGGTCACAGAGAAGATCGAGGAGGTCAGGGACAGGGCCCCGAAGTTCAGAGACTACCTCGAGAGGAAGGTGTACGTGGGTTACCCGTTCTACGCCAGGAGCATGAGGATGTACAAGATGCCCGCAGACGTTGGGGCTTACTGAGGGGTTATTCAGATGAGGAAGGTGTACGTAGTCGGTTCTGGCCTAACCAGCATAGGAGCGCTCTGGAATTACGGCCTGAGGGATCTGATCGCTGAGGCTGGCCTGGCGGCCTTGGACGAGGCGGGCGTCGATAGAGTCGACGCAATATTCGTGGGGAACATGATGTCTGGCATTCTAAACGCTCAAGAGAATCTAGGAGCCTACGCAGCCGACTACCTAGGTCTGTCTGGGATTCCTGCATTCAAGGTAGAGGCCGCCTGCGGATCTGGCGGCGCCGCTGTGATGAACGCGGCCATGGCCATCAAGTCAGGACTCTTCGAGCGGGTCCTCGTGATAGGAGTAGAGAAGATGAGCGACATGACCGCTACAGAGGACGTTACGTCGGCCCTAGCTACGGCCTCGGAGGCCGAGTACGAGCTGTTCTGGGGTGCGTCATTCGTCTCGCTGAACGCGCTGATAATGCGGGCTTATGCTGATCGATATGGACTCAGCGAGGAGGATTTCGGCTGGTTACCAATATTGATGCATAAGAACGCTAAAGACGTCCCATACGCGCAGCTCAGATTCCCAATCGATATGGAGGCGTATTTGAAATCCCCCATGATAGCAGAGCCGATAAGGCTATTGGACTCGGCCCCAACGGGCGACGGAGCTGCTGCGCTTGTGCTGTCGGCGTCCCACGCAAAGAACGAGGAGGGTGTCTCCGTGGAGCTGGCTGGCTTCTGGTCTTCCACGGACACCATGGCTCTGTATACGCGTGAAGAACTCCTTGAGCTCAAGACAGCCAAGCAGGCAGCGAAGAGGGCCTTCGAGATGGCTAACATCTCTCCGAGCGACTTGGATGTCGTCGAGGTGCACGACGCCTTTAGCATCATGGGATACCTTAACTTGGAGGCCTTGGGTATTGTTGAGCCCGGAAAAGCTCACGAGTTCGTTAAGTCCGGGGATGCCGAGCGGAACGGGTCTCTACCGGTGAATCCAGAGGGCGGGCTGAAGGCTAGAGGTCACCCGGTAGGTGCGACTGGGGTTTACCAGATCGTCGAAGTCTACAGGCAGTTGGCTGGGAAGGCGGGGAGTGCTCAAGTGCCCGACCCCAACGTCGGGGCTGCCATGAACGTGGGTGGCACTGGATCGAACGTGATAGTGACCGTTTTGAGGAGGGTGAGCTGATATGTGGGCCTACATACCCAGCATACCCCCGATAAAGAGGGAGATGCCACACCGCTATAGGCTCGAGGGCGTAGAGTGCGAAGAGTGCGGCCACAGGACTCTACCAAGCAGGAGAATCTGCCCGAGATGTGGATCCAGGAAGTTGAAGAAGGTTGCACTCCCAAGGAGAGGGAGGGTGCTCTACCACACCACGCTCCACGCGACGCCCAGAGGGTACGAATTCTACGAGCCTTACGTGCTGGCGCTCGTAGAGCTTGAGGACGGGACTAGGATATTCACGCAGTTGACCGACGTGAAGCCGGAGCAAGTATCGCCAGGAATGGAAGTAGAGGCTGTGTTGAGGAAGGTTAGGGTGGGAGGAGAGGGCGGGCCCATAGCCTATGGGCTTAAGTTCAGACCAACGCTCAAGCGGTGAAATCGCTTGGAAGATCTACTGGAAGGCCTGCTGCTGGGCAAAGTCAAGCTGAGAGAGTTAGACTCATTGCTTGGTGATCCAAACAGGGCGGCCGACTTCAGGCTGGAGTTCTTGAGGAGGACTACAGGGGCTGACCTCAAACCAATCGCTCGCAGCCGCCTTGATTTCTCGAAGCTCGTCGGGTGGAACATCAAGAATCCTGTGGGTGAGGTAAGCATCCCCGTTGGAGTGATTGGTCCTCTGAGAGTTGAGGGAGACTACGCGAGAGGGACGTTCTACCCGCTCCTGGCCACCACCGAGGGCGCGCTGGTGGCGTCTGTAAACCGCGGGGCAACTACAATAACGATGGCAGGAGGGGCCAGGGCGAAGATACTCAGAGACGGCATGGCCCGGGCCCCGGCTCTACTGGCTCCCACGGCCGCCAGGGCAGCTGAAGTGGCCAGGTGGGTCTCGGAAAATTTGGATAAGCTTCAGAAGGTTGTTGAGGACGTTACGAGCCACGGGAAGCTTCTATATGTCCACCCATTTCAAGCTGGTCGAACGCTCTTCCTCAGGTTCGTCTTTGAGACTGGAGACGCCATGGGGATGAACATGGTGACCATTGCCTCTGACAGGGTTTTAGGCTTGCTGAAAAGAGATTTCCTGACGTAGATCCTATCGCCCTCAGTGGAAACGTGTGCTCAGACAAGAAAGCAGCCTCGATCAATTGGATCGCTGGAAGAGGCAAGACTGTGATCGCAGAGGCGTTCATACCCAGAGATCTAATTGAGAGCAGGCTGAAGACCTCTGTGGAGAGGCTGCTCGACGTGGCCTGGCGCAAGAACCTGCTGGGCGCGGCTGTGGCTGGGTCCCTTGGAGGATTCAACGCCAACGTGGCCAACGTCGTTGCAGCCATGTTCGTAGCCTACGGCCAGGATCTAGCTCAGGTCGTCGAGTCCAGCATGGGGATAACGACCGTAGAGCCACAAGGTGATGGCATCTACATTTCGCTCACACTCCCCTCCCTCGAGGTAGGGACGGTCGGAGGAGGGACGCGCCTCCCTTACGCTAGGGCAGTCCTGTCAGCATTAGGCTGCGCCGGGGGCGGAGATCCCCCTGGCGTAAATGCAAAGAAGTTTGCGGAGTTGTATTCACCCCATTTCATGCCGTTTGTTTTGCTCCATCAAACTTCTGAGATTCACATGCTCCGAAACGAGTTTTACTTCTGGAAAGCAAAGAAAGAGAAACAAAGAGATTTGATAATCCTCATAGGTGCG
>JAVCBV010000148.1:0-7112 GCA_037917695.1 Thermoproteota archaeon
GCTGTCCCTAGCTCACGTCATGTCCAGCCTTTGCTTCTCTCGTGACTCATTAGGGGCCGAGCAGCTTTCTCACGGCGGTGCAGCCTAGATAACCAATGCCTTGCTCAAATAGACAGGTCTAGCTGTCCAGAAGGGTTATAAATCGCGGAGATTTACCGCTAGCCCTCAGTGAGGGCGATGTCCCGCCAATATCGGTAGATTGGCATGAGGCTGGGATCCTGAGGAGGGTCCTGCTTAGGGCCCTCAACGAGAATCAGGTACTGATTCTCTTGCACGCCTCTGAGTCTCGTGAAAGATCTCTCACCTCTCTCCTGAGAGAGATATCGGCAGAGCACAGGGTTCCGCTGTCCACTCTGAAGCTAAACGCAAGGATCTTGAGGGAGCTTGGTCTGCTAGACTACAATAGGGGCCAAAGGCCGGTTAGGCTGACAAGCGCAGGTAGGAAAATCGTGGAAATACTCTCTCTGCGAGAAGACCGGCTGACCAGACGCGTCTCAGCTCTGGCATCAAGGCTTGGGCCCGGACATCTACACTCATCTCTGACGTGTCTTCGAATCCTGGAGGCCGTTTTTTCCCTTAAGGAGGACTCAGATGTCGTGGTGCTCAGTAAGGGGCACGCTGCTCCAGCCCTGTACTCAATACTGCTAGAGCTAGGGTGCATATCTGAAGCAGACCTCAGGGACGCTGGAGAGCCCCATTCCAAACTTCAGGCCCACCCTGAAGCTGGTCTCCCTGAGGTCTTAGTCTCGACGGGATCTCTAGGCCAGGTCTCTCAGATCACTTGGACGGCTCTTCGCACCAATGTCTGGAGGACCTGGCGCTGATGAGAGTCCTCCCAAACTTCACGGTAGTCGCTCCAGCAGACGTGACTTCCATGAGAGAACTCCTGTTCCAGGCCATAGAACTCAGGGGACCGATCTACATGAGGATAGGGAGGGATAACGCTCCGAGGATCTACAGTCGAGGTGCTGAGCTGAGGCTAGGGAAGGCGGAAGTCCTCAGGGACGGATCCGACGTCACAATCGCCGCGTGTGGGGTCATGGTGAGGCTGGCCCTGACAGCCGCTGAGGAGCTCTCACGCAGGGGCGTCGAGGCCAGAGTGCTCGACGTGCACACGCTGAAGCCAATAGACGAGGAGACCGTGCTGAAGGCAGCCTCCGAGACGTCGGGAATCGTGACCGTGGAGGAGCACAGCGTGATTGGAGGGTTGGGAGGCGCAATTGCAGAGGTTCTGGCCGAGAGGATGCCCACGAGAATGATCAGAGTCGGCGTACGCGATGCCTTTGGGAGAACCCCTAGGGACTACTGGAAGCTGCTCGAGATCTACAGCCTGACGCCAGGTTCGATCGTCAGGGCAGCGGAGGTGGTGGTTCGTGATTCTGACTAGCAGGGAGTACAGGGACAAGACTGTCGTCGAGGTCCGCGGAGTGAGGGTCGGAGAGGGCTTCGTGGTGATAGCTGGGCCGTGCTCTGTCGAGAGCCTGAGACAGCTCGAGGAGGTAGCCGGGGCCGTCAAGGAGGCCGGGGCCGACATGCTCAGGGGAGGAGCATTCAAGCCCAGGACGTCTCCCTACTCGTTTCAAGGACTCGGAGTAGAAGGCCTCAAGCTCCTCAGGCGAGTGGGGATGAGTATGACCTCCCTGTGGTGACCGAGGTAATGGATCCGCGGCACGTAGAGCTGGTGGCAGAGCACGCTGACGTGCTTCAGGTCGGAGCGAGGAACATGCAGAACTTCTCTCTCCTAAAGGAACTCAGCAAGATAGACAAGCCCGTCCTCCTGAAGAGAGGGCCCTGGGCTACTCTGAAGGAGTGGCTGATGGCCGCCGAGTACATTCTGGCGCGCGCCGAAACCCATAATAGTAGGGAGCTGAGACAGATTCCTGTGAGAATCGCGATTCCCTGCGAAGACGAGCGCGGCCTTGGATCTTCTGTATCGATGCACTTCGGGAGGGCCAGGTACTACGTACTCGTAGACGTAGAGGATGGTAAGATCTCGTCGTGGAGAGTCGTGGAGGTGCCGTTTGAAGAACACGGGCCGGGCGACCTTCCCAACTTCCTGAGACAACATGGCGTAGATGTCGTGCTGGCCTACGGAATGGGACCGAGGGCTCAGGGGTTCCTCGCCCAGATGGGCATCAAGGCGATCACCGGAGTCCACGGTAAGGTGGGCGATGCCGTCAGAGCCTACCTCGAAGGCAGGCTGGCTGTAGATAAGGACTGGAGGGACCGCCCAGGGTTTAAACGCCACGAAGAATGCCCCGGTCGCGGCTGATGGAGTCTCGGCACACGGCAGAGCACCTGGAAGGACTGCGGGTACTCCTCCTAGCCTGCCCTCGCAGTCAGGAGAGTAAATTAGTAACTTTTTTATCTCCAACTATTACAATCCGCAACCTGTGAACCACAAAGATTTACGGCTCCTCTACGAGGTCAGGAGGCTGGGCGTAGCCGAGGGGAAGTTCACCCTCACCGAGCTGGCCAAGAGGCTGAACGTGACCCACGTGGCAGTCGGGAAGAGAATTCGAAGGCTGGTCGAGCGAGGGGAATACAGGCTCGTCCCAGAGGTCAACCTCGAGAAGGCTGGCTACAGAGTGGCTCTGGTTAAGGTAGAGGTCCCAGGCTTCCGCGAGCTCGAGAGGCTCAAGAGCATCTACGCCAAGTGCCCGAGGACCATCTTGATGATGGAGACTACAGGAGACTACAACCTTCAGGTGCTGATGTACGCCGAGACCGAGGGCATCCTCAAGAGCATCCTAACATCCTGCTCCATCAGGACCAGGCCGGAGATAAGGAGATCGGAGGTCGTGGTAGGTGAGATAGTCGGCGGATTCGCTCCGATTGTCCCGCCAATCGGGGGCGAGTTCTCAGAAGCCCCCTGCGGTATGTACTGCGCCGAGTGTCAGAGGTACGAGAGCGGAGATTGCAAAGGGTGTCCGCTGACCCTGCACTACCGCCCCTGACTCAGCGGTTTCACTCTGACACTTCCCGCTTTAATGGGCTCTATTGACAGCTGAGTCGGCTGGCAATGAAGGTACTGACTGCTGATCTGGGCTCTGACGGGCTGAACCTGGCCCTCGACGAAGCTCTGCTGAGGAGGGCTTCTTCGGGAGATCCCTACATGATCGCTCCTGGGTGGGTCTCTCTCACGCTCGTTACGCCCTGCTCGCCGTCCGAGACCGCGTCGAAGACGTGTGAGAAGCTGTCAAGTCTGGCCTCAGACCTGCTCTCCGCCGCCGGATATGATCTGAACTTCGAGCAGGCCGCGGGATCTGCCCGGCTGTATGGTTCGCGGGTGTTCATTGGAGGATTCGCCTTCTACAGGAGCTGAGCGATGCTGCAGGGCGGCCTCTGGGTAGGTGACGCTGAGCTTAGCTTCCCGATCCTTAGAGACGCGCGGAGCCTGTCTGAAGTCCTTGGAATCGCTGTGGAAGCGAAGATCGTCTTCGAGAGGATTGTGGAGGCTGCGAGGGAGCTGGGTTGGGAAGATGGTCGCGTCGAAGATGAGGACCTGAAGCTGGCGGACCTCCTCTGGAGGAAGAAGTACTCCAGCAGGGCGTGGATCGAGAGGAGCTTGGAGCCGCTGACGCTGAAGGACCTTCTCATAGAGGTTTATGTCGCCAACCCGCCCACGTCCATATGCAAGGAGTTTGCAAAGATTCTCTCTTCAGCTATCTCAGGGTTGGAGGACAGATTGGAGGTCAGGATATGGAGGAGGGGGATGGGCCGCCCGCCGGGTGTGCCCATCTCGGGCGGGCTCGTGAAGGCATCAAAGGAGTCTAAGATACCCGCGATAGTGATTAACGGCGAGCTGCTCTTCTACTGCCGACCGCCCGCCGTCGGAGATGTGAGGAAGGCTATACTCGGGAGGCTCCCCAGAGAGGGCTAGAGCGGCCTGACCCTGCCGGACCGCGGATCGGGCGTGAGAGCCCGCTCTATCGCCTCAGTCACGGCCCCGCCAGCCTCTCTAGCCTGAGGATAGTCCAGCCATTCTGCTCGCCCGCCAGAGTGCACTATGGCCCCGATGGGACCATCTCCATCTACCAAGAGGTGAACCCTGACAGACCCGTCCGAGCTAGCGCCCAAGTGAACCTCAAGTGGGTCGAGATCCATCCTACAGTACTTCGGCAGGAGGCTCTCGGCGAGCCTCACTTCCTCGGGAGTGAATTCTCCCTGGCGTGGCTGGATCCCCAGGGAGAGCGCGACCCGCTCTACCAGCGAAGGGAGCAGCTCTGCTGGATCTATCTCTCGGCCCAGCAGGTCAGATACGTTCGCTACAGGGGCCTTCGGCCTGGCTATGACGGCGTTCAGAGCCTCTAGATCGGTCGAGACCAGAAGCGTCCCGTGGTGGAGCAGCCCCCCGTGCAGCATCGACTGAGCCGTCCCCGAGACCTTGAAGCCCCCGACCCATACCCCAAAGTCGCGGAACTCGGGTTCTAACCCCATATCTCTCAGGAGGTCCGCTACTCCAGCCGAGAGCGTCCTGTACCTCTCTCTAGCCTCCTCGGGAACCGAGCGTCTGGGAATGATGACCGAGTATATGAGACAACCTGGATCGAGGTACAAGGCCCCCCCACCGCTCTCCCTCCGGACTAGGCGAATTCCCAGCTCTTCAACGGCCTGCAAGTCTACTTCCTTCAAGGTCTCGGGGTTGACGCCTATGACCACCGCCGGTTGGGCTCTCCAGGCGATTACCGTGGCCTCGGACTTGCCCTCACCCAAGAGGCGAAGAACAGCCTCTTCAAGGGCGAGCCCCCACGCAACGTCGACCGGATTGTGGAGAACAATTGTCCTAATGCTGTTCCTCATGCCGTTCGACCTCGCGGGTGATAAGGGCATCTCTCACCCCAGCACTCGCCGTTGCGCTCGCTGAGCATGCACGCGCCCTCGAGATCTCTTAACACCACGGGTATGCCTATTTCTTCTCTGATTATCGGCACCGCCGCCTCCAGCGAGGCGTAGACGCTGGCCTTGCAGCACCTAGGGCCCCCGAGCCCAGCGATCCTCCTGAGGGCAGAGGCTGTCGCCTCCATGGCGAGAGATCTCTCCCTGTCTGAGGTTTGGGTCGCTCCGGTGATCACGCTAACGGAAACGCCAGCCCCTACAGCGGCGCCACACGCGCCCAGAAGGCCGCACGCCGCATAGGGTATTGACTTGAGCCTCGCGCTAGCCCTCTTGATGTGAGAGAGACTCAGCTCTGCTCCAGCGTTCTTGGCGGCCGCCAGGAGCGAGGCGGCCACTACGAGGTGGTGTATCGGCCCGAAGAGATCCACGGCTGGATGAGTGAAGATCCGATCGGCTATTATGGATGGGTCGGCTTCACTCGACCTGCTCGCAACCTTGAGCACGATCTCCTCGCCGCTCGCCAGCCTGCACTCCTCGCAGACGTAGTGCCCATTAGTGCACACGAAGTCAGCGAGTTCCTTCTTCCCGCAGTAGTAGCACTCCCACTCGCCCCTCGCTGGCTTGAGGGGGGCTCCACATATTGGGCAGGATGCCTCGCCGCTCGTCAGCTGGCTTAGGAGGTCTCCCTCGTCTCCCATCTACGCGATCGGCTCTCGATCCATGGAAAAAGGTTTTGCAAAAGTGATTGCCGTCGAAATGCCTTCATAGCTTGCGCGAGCCGCCGCTTGCAGCTCCCACGGCCAGAGAGCGCCCACTAACTCCCAGAGTGGATGTTTCAATATGTAACTATTTCAACATGAAACTCTCACACTTTTTAACGCGTGTGTCGAGCTAACCCCGGTGATCTAAATGGAGCTCCTGTATGTCTTAGCGCTGCTAGTAGGCCTAGCTGCTGGCACTCTTGGAGGACTCATTGGCACTGGAGGCTGCAGCGTGATGCTCCCCATACTCCACTTCTACATGGGCCTCCCGTCCCCACTAGCAGTTGGCACCACGCTCTTCGCGGTCATATTCACGACGCTCTCCGGGGCCTACGGACATCTCAAGATTCGGAACTTAGACGCAAGGGCGACGGCCGTGATGGGCGGCGCCGGGACCCTGGGAGTCTTGTTGGGCTCGTATCTCTTCACCAAGATAACGCGCTCCCAGGTCGCTCTGCTCGATCTAATCCTCGGCTTGGTGTTCATCCTACCCTCCATGAGGATGCTCTACGAGGGCCTCAAGGGCATGCGCGGAGCTCCAGCCAAGAGTGAGAGCCAGCTGGACCACATACCAGGGAGCTCCGTGGCCAAGGCCGCCTTTGGTTTCGTCGTTGGGATAGCCACCGGCTTGGTCGGCTTGGGAGGAGGCTACGCGCTGGTTCCCGGCATGATATACCTGTTCAACGCTCCCGTGAAGCTGACGATGGGCACCTCCCTCCCAACGATGATACCACTCGCTGTCGTCGGCGGCCTGATCAAGCTCAAGCAGGGCTTCGTCGAAATGAGCGTGGGCGTGCCCCTGGCAATAGGGACGGTGATAGGAGCCCAGGTGGGGGCCAGAGCCATCAAGAGGTTCAGGCCAGCCACGCTGAAGGCGATATTCGGGCTGTACTTCCTCTACGTGTCGCTGAAGTACATAGCCGCCTACTTCGGAGTGAGGCTCTGGTAGTTCTCGCCGATCCTCCTACAGGGTTGCTATGGCGTCGATCTCAACCAATGCTCCCTTGGGAAGTGATCCGAAAACGATCGACCTGGCTGGAGGATCGCTGGGAAAGTACCTAGTGTAGACCCCGTTAAACTCGCTGAACAGCTCGGGCTTGGCCAGAAAGGCCGTCACCTTGACCACTTTCTCCAGAGAAGATCCTGCGGCCTCAAGGATGGCCTTTAGGTTCTCTAAAGCCCTCTCTGTTTGAGCTGCTATGCCTTCTTTGAGTTCCCCAGACTTGGGGTCAATCCCGAGCTGCCCAGAAACGAATACCAAGCCCCCAGCCACTATGGCCTGAGAGTATGGCCCGATCGGCTTTGGTGCCTGCTCCGTCGTGATGACTCTGGCCACTGGTCCCCCCACTCTGCTTCGATTCCTGAGGCATCTTTATCTCCTTTCTGCCAGGGAGCAGTCAAATTGGACCAGGACTCTCAGTACCTTTGGGAGCAGCGGGGAACGGGCTTCACAGAGGCATGACTCAGGACTAAATGGCGCCCCATCCATCTCCACATAATCATGCTCCGGGG
>JAVCBV010000049.1:0-7082 GCA_037917695.1 Thermoproteota archaeon
AAGCTCTCAGAGGTCAACCGGCTGCTCCTACCTGTGATGGCGGTACAGGTGGCCATGCAGGCCTACAGCCTCTACCTGATCGCCAAAGGGGGGCAGTGGAGCGTCGGTAACAAGCTGAAGTGGGCCGCCGTCGTCCTCGTCTTCGTCGTGCTGGGGGTTCTCGCCTACCTCTTCCTGGGGAGGAGGCGCCGAATGGCTGGCGAGGGGTGAGGCGGAGGCCCTGCTGAGGAGGGCGAGGTCAGGCCTCAGGTTAGCCAAGCTTCTGCCCGAGAGCTTAGCGCCGGAGGATCTCGCGCGGTGACGGTGACCACATCCCAGTCCTCAACGGCGCGAACTTCCCTTGAAGCTCTTTAAGTAGCCCCAGAATCTGAGCCTGTATTGTTACATCTAGATTTGTTTTGGGCTCACTCACTCGCGCGTTGTGAGAGTGGGCTGCTGAGGCAACGTATCGATACCGCTTCACCACATCGCAGAGTTGTATTAGCAGTTAAGCCGTTTAACAGAAGATTAGATTAATGCGCCTCGCTTAAAGCATTACCTGCATTATCCAGCCCAGAAATGTTTATATGATAAAGAAGTCCGCCACCAGGTTATGGGTGGGCCTCTAAGGCGAAATTTTTCTCTCTTAGCCCTTCTAGTCATACTAATTCCTACCGGCACGGTCCCCCTCTGGGCGCAGGCCGCCCCACCCATCCGCAACGTCAACACTGGAAGAGGTTACCACACCATCAGCGACGCGCTCAAGGACCCCGCCACTAGGGATGGGCACACGATCGTCGTGGACCCGGGTGTCTACGCGGAAGTTGGCATAGACGTCAGAAAATCCATAACCATCAAGTCATCGACGGGGAGGCCAGGAGATACGGTTCTCCAAGGAAGGAGCGGGGAGACGATCTTCTACGTGTGGGCAGACCGCGTGAACATAACTGGGTTCACGGTGAGGGGAGCGTTCCAGGGCATTTACCTAGGGGCCAGCTTCTGCAACATCTTCAACAACATTCTCGCGAAGAATGACTATGGAATAGTCGTCTCGGAGAAAGCTAAAAATAACAACGTCTTCAATAACAGCATACTCAACAACACCCTCGCGGGAATCATACTCTACTCTGCAGCGACCGGAAACACCATCTCCAGGAACAACTTTACGGGAAACCGCGTGGGAATAAACGTGGATGACTCCAGCGGGAACGCGATATACCTGAACAACTTCCTCGACAACGAGAGGAGCGTCTACGCAGATAAGTCGGCAAACCTCTGGAACTCGCCCGAGAAGATCAACTACACCTACAACGGGAGGAGCTTCCTCAACCACCTCGGGAACTACTGGAGCGACTACGAGGGCGGCGACTACGACCAAGACGGCATCGGAGACGCACCACACCTCCTAGACGGGGAGAGCGACAACTACCCCCTGGTGCAGCCCTTCTGGAATTACGAGATCCAGAGGCCGAGGTACTACTTGAAGGTAATTTCCCGAGTCGGCGAGCCGGAGGGCGAGGGCTGGTACCACGCGGGGGCTAGAGCGAAGGTGTCGATCCCCAACACGGTGGTGGAGATCGGCCCGAGCGAGCGTTACGTCTTCACAGGCTGGAGCGGGGACGTGCAGGCCGGGAGCCCCACCGTGTACATCGAGATGGATGGCAACAAGACGGTATACGCCAACTGGAAGAGGCAGTTCTACCTCAGAGCATCCACCGAGGTCAGCTCCTTTGAGGGTGGTAACGACTGGTACGACGAGAACACGACCGTGACCATAAAGCTGGGGGAGACGGCTGTAGGCTTCCTCGTGCGAGAAGTCTTCAGCCACTTTGAGGGACTGAGGCCTGGAGACGTGGTGGTGAAGCCGGGCGAAGTACAGGTACGGATCGACGGGCCCCGCGAGATAATGGCCGTGTGGAGGAAAGACTATACCCAGCTCATCGTCGTAGCAGCCGTACTCGCGACGGTGGCCGCAGCCCTCGTCTTCATGGCTGTCTCAAGGAGGAGAAGACGCTAAATCCGGGTATGCGCCTTTCGCCGCAAAGAAAGCACCTAACTCAGGGCCTTTGACTGAGCCCACCTGCCCTGGGCCCGTCGACAACTATCCTGTGGGAGATGGGGCTAAGGTAGTCCGTGAACTCGTCAAGCTTCTCAAGGTCCTCTTGTATTGCTCCATCAACTCCCTGTCTGACATAGTTAGGGATCCTGCCGCGATTACCGCAAGGTCCCCGTACTCCGGACCTCCCGGACGTCAATAGGAGCTCCCTAGGCTCTGCTGATCCCATGGGGAACTCCCTTCTCGCGGAGGTAGATTCAAAATAGGCGATTGGGAGCCGATGCTTCAAGTAAAGAACCGTTTAGTTCCCCATGAAGAGCAATCAAGGGAAATCTTTGACCTATATGTTGCTTCTGCCAACGCTGCGTACAGGACTCTGAGCAGCCTCACAGACTATGTTCACCCTGAGGATGAGCCTTGGTTGTCCCATTACGACTCGCTTTTCAGGATTACTTCGGTTTGCTGATGAGCCTTTTCACTTGGTTAGTGACCCTCTTATATGCTTATATGCAACCGAACTTATAGCATTAAATCCTAGAAAGCCTCACCTACCCTATCTTCATTGTAAGAGGTGTGTTTCGGCGAGATATCTGCCATATCGGTGTAAGTACTGTCTCGCTGAAAAGGTGCCTTAAAGTGCCGCTGATCCTCAATGAAGTTGACAGGCGCCTCGAGGCCAGCCCGCCTGAGCAAGGCGAAAGCTGCCTGAAAACCTCGTCCCCTTAGACGGGCAGCAGTCAACCTTTAAGTGGTGTCCCGATGCCCTCAAGTGGTTCGAGATGAGGAGGCGGCTCCTGGTCAGGGGCTCCAGAGTCCAGGACATCGGTTATCGCATGTTCCTGCTGAACCTTGCATCAGAGCACGGTCTGACGGGGTTCCAGGCGAGGAACGTTGATAGAGACGGAGTAGAAGCCCTCTACGAGGGAGAAGAGGAGGCTGTGGCCAATTTTGAGAGGGATGTGGAGCAGATGGCCCCAGAGGGCGCGGAGATCGAGAGCATCAGGTTTGAGGACTACGAGGGCCCCGTCATGAATCTGGAGGGGTTCAGGTCCAGCTTCACCACACTCCAGCTTGGGAAGATAATAGAGGTGGGGCTGGCCATGCTCCAGAAGCAGGACCTCATGCTGCAGAAGCAGGACGAGACCGTCAGGGAGCTGAGGGCCTTCCGGGAGGAGAGCTCGGCCAACCAGAGGGCCATGCTCCAGAAGCAGGACCTCATGCTGCAGAAGCAGGACGAGACCGTCAGGGAGCTGAGGGAGCTCGGGGCTGACCTCAGGTCCATCCTAAGTGAGAGGCTGAGGAGGCTTGAGGAGGATGTCGCGCTAATAAAGGCCAAGCTTGGGATAGAGTAGTCCGCCTGCGGGGCCGTGTGACCTTCTCTGCCTCCTCGAGCTTGGATCTCAATCCTTGGAGAGATCGAGGTTAGCCTCGAGCCCTTTGCGCCTACTCTCCCCTGGGACTGGTTTTGCGTGAGTACCCGAGTCAGCCAACCTCCGCGGCTGAACTCACGGATGCCCTCAAGTATTTAGCTCGGGAACCTAGCGCTGCGAGCGATGTCTGGCCTGATATGGCTAATCACCGGCCGGTGCAACGTGGCCTGCCCTCACTGCTACGCGTCTCGCCTTCGAGGGTCCCCCGAGATGAACACCGAGGAGTGCCTGAGGGTGGTAAGAGAGGCCGCCGAGCTTGGGGTTACGTACATAGGCTTCGCGGGAGGAGAGCCCCTGCTCAGGCGAGACCTGCTCCAGCTGATGGAGGAGGCGTCCGACCTGGGTGTGGAGGTCGGCCTGGTCACAAACGGAACCCTCCTCACCGAGCATGTGGCGGAGAGGCTGGCCAGGGTGGAGGCCCACGTCACTCTGAGCGTCGACGGAGACAGGGTCACGCACGAGTCCAGGAGGGGGCCAGGCTCGTGGAGGTACGTGGAGAGGGCAGTGAACTCGCTGAGGCGCGCCGGGTACCACCTGCACACGATAACGGCCGTGGGCTCGGACAACTGGCCCAGGTTCAGGGAGGGGCTGGAGGCCCGGGACGAACTTGGAGTCGGAGTTGCGTCGCTGATACCCGTCATGCCCTCCGGCGAGGGGGCCAGCCTGGCCGTTGGGAGGAGGGAGTGGATCGCCGCCATGACCTCTGCTTGGGAGTTCTCGAGGGAGTCCGGGATGAGGGTGAGCTTCTGGTGCACTCCCTTCGCCCCCATAGTGCTGCCTGTGGACTCGTGGTCCTGCAGGAGGTCCGACACGGTGGACCTAGACCCCTCCGGCAACCTGCTGCTCTGCGACGTGCTCGACGTCAGGCTCTCCTCGGTCAGGGGGAGGAGCCTGGCGGAGGCTTGGAGGGAGGCAGACTCACACCCGCTGTCCAAGAGGGTCTCCCAGCCCAGGCTGAGGGAGCCGTGTCTCTCCTGCCCTATAAGGGAGCACTGCCTGGGAGGGTGCTACGCCAGATCCCTGCTGGCTGGGCAGGGGCCAGACGGCCCCGATCCTCTCTGCCCGGCCGCGTCAGGCGAGCGCCCCTAGGCCCCCGTTGAGGTTCGCTGGATCTGCTGACTCCGTGCGTGGTTGGCCGCAGACTGGGCGTGCTCCCCATAGGCAGGGATCTGCTCAAGATGTGCGATTGAGGCCAGGAGTAGGGTCTACAGGAATCCAGGCGTTTGACCTCGTTTCAGGCCGTTTCAGGTGGTTCCGTATATCGGCCCAGGAGTGTGGGGACTCAGGGGGTGAGGGCGCTGTCCAAGCGACTGCTGGCTGTACTCTGCATCTGCGTGGTGGCCTCCATCGGCCTCCTGGCCCTTTACGTGTTCGAGCAGCGGCGAGAGGGGTACTCCGGGCAGGCCCTGAGAGAGCTGGCCAGGGAGATCGCCGAGAAGAGGAGGCAGGGGTACGACATCGCTGAGGCGGAGTACTACCTCATCTCGGCCGTCTACCACTACAGGGCTGGGGAGACCGACAAGGCATCCGAGCTATTCAAGAAGGCTCGTGAAGCCCTCAAGAACGCGGAGCTCCTCGCGACGCTTCCCGAGAGGGAGTGGCCCATTACGGAGAGCGCTGTGGAGATAGACAGGATCCCCACGCTGTGGGATGTGGTCCCGCTGGGGGCGGTCTTCGTAGAGACGGACGGAGGGTACTTGGACTACCCGAGGAACGACGAGCACTGGAAGCTCAGCTGCTTCATAATAGTTGCCGTCGGGCAGACCGAGGATGGGAGCGAGTTCTTCTACCAGGGGAGGCTCCCCCTGAAGCCTGAGGAGGGCCCCCTCAGGCCGAGGATCTACGTGGGCGGGGAGTGGGTCCAGCCCGACTTGACCTTCGCGGGGCCACTCTACTTCGACGAGGGGGATAAGTTCGGCCTTCCAACGGTGTACCAGTACGACGTCAGCGGGAGGTACCTCCAGACCCTCTCCTACGATGAAGAGAGGCGCGTCTGGATACACAGGATAGAGCCGGTCGAGGGGGGTGAGGCACTCCTGGAGATGAAGGTTCAGGCGGTCGGAGTGCCCATGTGGCTCGGGGAGTGGAACGGGAGCCTGCTGATCCACGGGATCTACCCGAGGCAGAGGGACCTCGACCTGTGGGGAGGGTTCTGGGACGTCGGATTCATGCAGGGCTCGGTCAACCTCGGCGGCGGGAGCCACGAGGTCTCCGGGTTCTTTGTGTTCGACAGGGCCTCCCACAGGACCTACTCCATGCCCCCCGCCGGGAAGGCTGGGGCGCCTCTCGCATTCAGCTGCATGGTGATATGCCAGGAGGATCTCTGCGTCCTGATCTCACACTCCGAGAACCCGTCCCCGCTGAACGTCGGCTTCAGCTTCGAGCACCAGATGAGGATCAACTTCTTCGACCTGAACCTGAGCGTTGCGACTACAGACTTCGAGTTCTCGGACGACGGCTCAATCCAGCCCTCCTCATTCAGGGTGGTCGGGAGGTTCGACGGCGGCTGGTTCAACCTGACGGGCTACGTGGTGGAGTTCTGGCCCGAGAGGTGGGCCGTCGGAAAGGGGACCTGGTGGAACGAGGACGGTCTGTTCTCATGGGGCAGGTCGTTCAGCAGGTGGGTCGGCGAGATCGTCGTGGGAAACGAGACGATTCACGTTGACGCCTGGGGGGCTGGCGAATTCACTAGATACGGCGTGAGCGGCGAGCCCAGGCCCTGCAAGGTGAGTGAGAGCTGCTGGGACAGGTGGGGATCCTTCGAGCCTGAGAACATGTCCGAGGAGGTTCCGCCATAGGGACAGTTCTAACCCTTAGTTCCCCTCTCTTTCCGCTTTCTTGTGGACGAATCGATGATAGAGGCTGAGAGGAGGGCGCACGGAGGAGCTTGCGCATGCCGCGGAAGCGGTTGATAGAGTCGTGGACAGCGAGAGATGCACAGGATGCGGAAATTGCGTCAAAGCCTGCCTAATCGGAGCGCTCAAGCTAGTGGAACAGAGGCTTTGCGATGGATCCTGCTCTTGCAGAGCCGCTTGTCCGAATGACGCAATAAGACTGGAGTACAGAGAGGCTGAGGACTTCGATTGGAGCGTCCTAGCGAGGATTAGCTTCTAAGGCCTGATGGAAAAGCTGAGGTTCACGGGAGCCAGGACCTCCGAGAGGGAGGAAGGCGCCCCTGATCTCCCGGCCTCTCGATCTGAGGCCTACCTCCCACGGAGAGTAGGCCCGGCCTTCCAGCCTAGAGACACCGCGATAGTGCGCGGCGACTCCGCTATCCGACTCTTTGTCGATCCGAGAGTAGCCCAAAGCTTCAGAGGGAGATCAAGAGGTTATCGAGCAAGTACCCGCTGCAAGAGCTTGAAGCGAGGGCCCGCCTCCTCAAAGCGCTAGCGGATCCCGTGAGGCTGAAGATACTGAAGCTCCTAAGCCATAGGGAGATGTGCGTATGCGAGTTGAATATCGCGCTGGATATAACGCAGCCCACACTCTCGTATCACCTCAAAATCCTCGAGAGAGAGGGTTTGGTAAAGAGTAGGAGCAGAGGGAAGTGGAGGATCTACTCGATAGCGAACGAGGAAGTCTCGAAGCTTATCAGAGAGTTCGAGGACGTAGTCGCT
>JAVCBV010000121.1:0-7007 GCA_037917695.1 Thermoproteota archaeon
GCGTAGGAGCGATAGTGGGCATAACGCTCTCTGCCGCCGTTGGGACCTACATCACCGAGATGGCAGAGAGAGCTCAGGAGATCAGGGAGATGGAGGCCGCCGTCCTGAGGAGCCTCGAGGAGTCTGTTGTCGCCAAGGCCCACAAGATATCGGCCCTCGTGATTTCGCTGGCCAGCTCACTCGTGCCAGCGTTCTTCACGTCTCTGGCGATTCTGCCATTCGCTCTGATCGAGAGGATGGGGGTCGACATAAGCAGGGCCTTCGCCCTCTCGACCGGCACGATAATGGGCTCTCTCTTCCTGCTGGGAGCCTACCTCGGGCACATCTCTGGGAAGAGCCGGCTGTTCTACGGGCTCGTCGAGGTGGCGGTTGGAGTGGCGATAGTCGTGATACTCCTCTCGATGGGTCTCACTCCCTGAGGAGTTATATCGGTTCGTCTTGAAGTAGGAGAGATGCCAGAGCCGGAGCGCGCTCCTGTGGGCCGAGGGATGGTCGTGGTCTTCTCCATGGTGGGCAGTCAGGAGGATGCCGAGAGGATAGCTCGCACCCTCGTCGAGGAGAGGCTGGCGGCATGCGTGAGCATAGTGCCGGGTCTGACGAGCCTGTACTGGTGGGAGGGGAAGATCAGCAGAGACCCAGAGGTTCTCCTGATAATCAAGACATCAGAGCGAGCCTACGAGAGGCTGGAGGCCAGGCTCAGAGAGATCCACCCGTACCAGGTGCCGGAGATAGTTGCCCTGAGGGCAGAAAGAGTCTACGAGGGTTACATGAAGTGGCTGGAGGGCGAGGTCCGTTGAGCGAGATCCCCGACCTGCTCAGGGAGGTCTTCGACAGGCAGATCCCGATCATCGGGGAGGAGGGGCAGGAGAGGCTCCTCAAGTCAAAGGTGGCCGTGGTGGGTCTCGGCGGCATAGGATCGCCCCTCTCCATCTACCTCGCCGCCTCCGGGATCTCGCTGAGGCTGATAGACTGGGACGCCGTCGAGCTGAGCAACCTCAACAGGCAGGTGCTGTACACCAGCGCAGACGTAGGCAGGCCGAAGGCCTTCGTGGCCGCCGAGAGGCTCAAGAGGCTGAACCCCGACGTAGAGGTGGAGGCGTTCTATAAACCCGTCACCGGCTGGAACGCGTTAGACGCCGTTAGGGGCGTGGATCTCGTCTTGGACGCGGCGGACAACGCGGCCCTGAGGGAGGCGATAAACGAGGCTTGCGTCAAGGAGGGCCTCCCCCACACCTACGCAGCCGTGGACAGGTGGTTCGGAGCGTACTCATTCTTCGCTGAGCCTGGGGTCGACCCCTGCCTCAGGTGCATATTCCCGGAGGGGCTCAGAGATCAGCCCGTCAGGGTGGTGGGTCCAGTCCCGGCCATAGTGGCCGCAATCTCTGCGACAGATGCGATTAAGTTCCTCTCCGGCGTAGGCGGGGTTCTCAGAGGGAAGCTATTGATGATCGACCTGCTAGACATGAGCTTTGAGGAAATCTCCCTGAGGAGGAACCCTTCCTGCCCCGTGTGCGCTCAGAGGAGGTTCGATCGACTCGCCGAGGAGAGAACTCCAGTGTTCAGCAGGGGAGACTCCCACTTCTTCTTCGACGTTCAGGTAGGCGTCCTCCAGAGCCTGAGGAGGGCCAAGCAGCTTGGGTGGAAAGCCCTCGAGGCTAACACGAACTACGCTCGATTCCAGGTAGAGGGTTCCGCCCTGCTGATAGTCTATTCCGGTGGAGGGGTCCTCGTCAAGGGAGTGGGGCTGGAAAAAGCTCGAGAGATCGTCGCGCAGCTGGAGAGCAGTGAGCATTAATTGTGAGCTCCCACAGCGGCCCGTGGTTGGTACCTTGCTGTCCCAGAGGGTGAGGCAGGCTGGAGAGCTGGCAAACGGCAGGAGAGCCCTCAACGTGGTCTGGGGTATAGCGCAGCACCACAGGATACAGGGATCACCGGGACTCGACGAGGCGCTCGACTACGTCAGAGGCCTCCTGGAGGAGGCGGGGTTGGAGGTTAAGGTATACGAGTATCCAGCCGACGGCCGGGCCAAGTTCTGGGGCTGGCCAACGCCCATGGGCTGGGAAATCAGAGAAGCAGAGCTCTGGCTCTGGCAGCCTGAAAAGAAGAAGATAGCGGACTTCTCCTCTCACCCGACCCTTGTGGCGGCTCACAGCGCTCCGACGGATGGCTGGGAGGAGGCCGAGTTCGTTGACGTGGGGTCCGGCCTCAGGAGGGGAGAGTATGACGAGCCAGTGGCGGGGAAGCTCGTTCTCGCCTCGGGCAGGGCTGAGATCGTGCACAGAATGGCGGTGGTGGAGAGGGGAGCCAGGGGCACGCTCTCCTACTCCACCCGCTCGCCGCCCGATTGCTTCCCCTACGTCGGCATATGGCCAACGGCGGACGAGGTCGGGAAGGTTGGGGTGGCCCTCACGGTCTCTAGGAGGTGGGCCGACAGGCTCCAGTCCATGCTCATGAAGGGCGAGCGAGTGGTTCTCAGGTTCAGGGTCGAGTCTGAGTTTCGAGAGAGGAAGCTGAGGGTTCTGGAAGCGAGGCTCCCCGGGGAGCAGGAGAGAGATCTACTGCTGATTGCCCACATATGCCACCCGAGGCCCGGGGCCCACGACAACGCGTCAGGCTCGGCTGCGGCCGTGGAGGCGGCCAGAGTGCTCGCTAAGATGGTCTCCTCAGGGCTGAAGCTCCTCAGGGGCGTCCGAGTCTGGCTCGTGCCAGAGTTCACCGGCACTCTGGCCCACATCTCGTCCCACCCCGAGCTGGCGGACTCCTTGGTCGGGGTCCTGAACCTGGACATGGTCGGGGCGAACCTCCACGTCACCGGCGGCACGCTTTCCGTGGTCGGCTTCCCTCTCTACGCTCCGTCCTTCATGCCCCTGCTGGCCCACAGAGCCCTCGAGGTGGCCCTGTCGACCAGAGAGTACTTCGAGGGCCACCGAGTCACGTGGGCACCCCTCACGCTGAACCCCTACTCTGACGGCAGCGACCACCACGTTTTCGCCGACCCCAAGGTTGGAGTCCCTCAGGCGTCCTACGGAGAGTGGCCCGACGCGTTCTACCACACAGACGGCGACGTGCCCGAGAACCTCGATCCCAAGCTCCTGGCCGCCGTGGCATCCGCTGCCGCGGGCCTCATAGCGGAGCTCGCCTCTGCAGACGGAGAGGAGCTCCGCAGGCTGGCGAAGGTTACGGCCCTCTTGGCCAGGAGGCACGGCTCAAAGGAATTCGCGGAGCTCGCCGAGTCGGAGGGGGCCCGCGCGAGGGCCAGGATGGCGCTCATCCCTCAAGCCTACTTCAAGGCCGTGTACTCTCTAACGAGAGTCTCTGCGGAGGACGAATTCACGCAGTTCGCCAAGTCTCTGGCCAATCGGGTTCTAGCGGACCTCACTAGCCTGAGGAGGGAGCTAGGCACGGCAAACCCGCCTCATACCGTCTCTTCCAACGAGAGGTACAGGAGGGTGCAGCCGGGGCCCTTCAGGCTGAGGTCGCTCTTCGGCCGCATTCCGGAAGATAGGTTCCTCAAGTACCTCGACTACCAGAAGCTCTACAGGGTTGCCTACCACCTGCTGTACGCGCTCTCGCTCAGAGAAGACCTTGAGGGAGCGTACGAGCTGATATTGGCAGAAGTGGACGTGGAGTGGGAGGAGCTGAGGTCCGTGGTGCGGGACCTAGAGATGGCAGGTCTGATAAAGAGGATCAAGCCGGAGGGGTAGTCAGTCCTCAATCTTCACAGGCCCCTTGAGAACCCTCGCTCCGGCCTGAACCTCTACATATCTGCTGTACAGGAGTTCTTCGACTTCGGCGCCTGCATCGACGTAAACTTCTCCGCCCTCAATTCTCCTGGCTCTAGCTCCGCTAAGCACCCAGATCTTATCCCCTCTGACGTTATCCACCTCTGCATCCCTGCTAATGACGATCTCCTCTCCAACCAGTATGCCGTCTATCTTGGCCTTTCTACCCACGGTTATCCTCTTCGCCTCGAACAGCTCACCTCTGGCTCTTCCCCTCACCTCGAACTCGTCTCTGGCCCTGAGCCTGCGAACGTTGACCATTCCCCCAACCTCCACATCGTCGGCCTCCACGTCCCCACCAACCCTGAGCCTGCCTCCAACCTCTAAGGACCCGGTGAGCTTGATTCTATCTCCAACTCGAGCGGCACCGCCAACATCCATGGTACCCCCGTCAATAGAGCCCGCTACCTCCACCAACCCGCCCACGTCGAGCTCTTCGACCCTGAGGTTCCCCCTCACCCTGAGGACTCCCCCTATGTAGGCTCTCGTGAAGGTGGCAGACCCTGCAATTTCAACTGAACCGCCCACGTCGAGCACCTCGGCCTTCAGGTCTCCAGAGCACCTCAAGACGCCCCCCACCCTCACCTCCGCGGCCCTCAGTGATCTCAGCACGACTGAGCCCCTGGCCTCCAGCTCTAGGACCTCGGTGTCCCCGGCCCTCATGGATCCCCCGACGTCAACTCTGTCAGCCTCAAGCTGGCCGTAAACTCTGGCCGACCCTCCTACGTCGAGGCTTCCCGCTTTGAGGCTAGAGCAGCGAAGAGAACCCCCAACGTCCAGAGAACCCCCAGCCTCAATCCGGCCCCTGACCCTGAGGTTCCGCGCTACCTCTGCATCCTCCTCCAGCAGGAGGTCGCCCCTAACCTCGACCGTCCCGTCAGCTGACAGAGATGTGGCGATGAGCGTGCCTTCGAAGATAGCATCACCCTCGCAATTGACGGGGCCGTTAACGCGTATCTCTCCGTCGTCTGGCTGGACGGTGACCCCGTCTGGCAGATTTAGGGGGCCCTCAAATCTGCTGATTCTGATTACCCTCTCCAAACCAGCGCTCCTCAAACTTAGGTAACCAGTCCTTAAAATAATGCTCTACACCCGCACCACTTTAATTGGAAGTTTGAGCCTCTGCCTAGGAGGCGCCGGGAACGCTTTGCGGGTCGTGGTGACAGGGGGCGCGGGGTTCATCGGCTACTGGACGGTAAAGGCACTTCTTGAATCCGGACACGAAGTCAGTGTGGTTGACAATTTGAGCAGAGCCAGATTCTATGACAGACTGGTTAAGATGGGAGTTGACGTATCCCAGGTCGACGTTCGGGACTTGGACGGGCTGAGGGGTGCGCTAGAGGGGTGCGACGCGGTTCTACACCTGGCAGCCCTGATAAGCGTCGACGAGTCTGCTGAGAAACCACTCCTCTACCACGATGTCAACGCCACGGGCACCCTGAACTTGCTTAAGGCTAGCTTGGACGTTGGCGTCAAGAAGGTGGTATACTCCTCCTCGGCGGCTGTGTATGGAGAGCCGGAGAAGGTGCCAATAGACGAGGATCACCCCACGAGACCTATCTCCGTCTACGGAGCCTCTAAGCTCTCGGGAGAGCTGTACTGTAGGGCCTTCCACAAGACCCACGGGCTCAGCGTCGTCATACTGAGGTACTTCAACGTGTACGGCCCAGGGCAAACTCCTGAGTACGCTGGAGTCATTGTAAGGTTCATGAAAAGGCTCGCAGAGGGCCTTCCACCGGAAATCTACGGAGATGGGAAGCAGACCAGGGACTTCGTGCACGTCTCCGACGTGGCCAGGGCGAACGTCCTAGCTCTCGAGTCAGGCATAGACCTCGGCGTGTACAATGTGGGCACTGGGAAGGCCGTCTCCATCTTGGAGCTCGCCGAACTCATGATGGACATCGCTGGAGTGAAGACCGAGCCGGTGTTTGGCCCGCCCAAGCTCGGAGACATTCGATACAGCGTGGCCGATATAGGCAGGGCCATGAGGGATCTCGGATACGAGCCGAAGGTGGACCTGAGGGAAGGGCTGATAGACCTACTCAAACCCAGACGCCAGAGCAGTAACAGCTTTTAGGAGCAGGTTCGGAGACAAGGCTGCCTCCCCACGAGAGGGGCTCAAGCTCAAAAGCGTGCAGGTGAGCTCGGCTTGAGGGTCGCCGCGGTAGTGCCAGCTCACAACGAGGAGGAGACCGTAGAGACTGTGCTGAGGGCGCTGCTCCTGCAGACCCACAGGCTTGAGCGAGTGGCGGTGGTCCTCGACAGGTGCACTGATCACACGCCAGAGATAGTCCACAGGCTGGCCGAGGAGGCGGCTGACCTGATCTCCCCCGTGGTCAAAGGGAAAACGAGCTACGAACTGGCAGACTTTGGGCCGACCTACGCGGAGACCGTAAACTGGGGGATAAGGGCCCTCTCAGAAGTGAACTATGATGTTCTGCTCGTGGTAGATGCCGACACGGTCTTAGGCCAGACGTACGTGGAGCGAGGGGTAGGGATACTTAGAGAGGATGGAGCGTGCGCTATAGCTGGATCACGCCTCGGTGGGAGGAACATTAGAGGCTCTGGCAGCCTAATTAGGCGAAGCTTCCTTGAGAAGGCCACGGGCGGTCTGTACCCGGAGGTCCCGGCCCCAGACACTTACCTCCTGTACAAGGCGCTGGCGATGGGTTACACCGTTAGAGAGGTACCAGACGCGGAAGTAAACCTCTTGAGGCCCTCTTTCCACTGGCCATCCACTTGGCTGAGGGTGAAGAGGCACTACAGGCTCGGAGGGGCCTGCTGGTGGCTGGGGTATCACCTCCTCTACTTGCTCGGCCGCTCGGCTAAGAGGGCCCTCTCAGACCCGCTGGCTGGGCTGGCGATGTGCATCGGCTACTTCTCTTCTGCACTTCGAGGTCGAGAGAGATCTGACGTCGTTGAGTTTGTGAGGAGGGGGCAGGTTGAAGAGATGAAGGCGATCGTGAGGAATTATCTGAGTCCCAGGATGTTCAGCACGAGGCGAGCCGGAGGTTAGACCATGCCCGGAGACCCTAGGGGCATAGAGTGGTTCTTTAAGCCCAGGTCCGTCGCGGTTGTGGGAGCCTCCACCAAGCCGGGCAAGATCGGACACGAGTGCTTGAGGAGCCTCATAGACAGCGGGTTCCAGGGGGAGATCTACCCCGTGAACCCAAGGGCTGACGAGGTTCTTGGGCTCAAGTCCTACCAGAGTGTGCTCGATATTCC
>JAVCBV010000097.1:0-7004 GCA_037917695.1 Thermoproteota archaeon
GTGTTAAAAAATTGCTCAATATCGGACGGCGGGATCGGACCAAATGGCAAACGCCTGGGCTTTGATCCTACTGATCCTGCTGAGCCTATTAGGGCTTGTGGTCTATCTAGCACTGCACTACAGCGTTAGGCCGGGTGGGAAGCCCGGAGGAGTCGAGGATCCGCTCAGGAGGAGCTTCCTCAAGTACTCGCTCTTGGCCTCTCTAGCCCTGGTGATGGGCCAGGCTTGGGTTGGCATCGCGGACATGTTCAAGTCTCTGATCGCCCCAGTGGAGGTTGAGCCGGTCTACATAGCTAAGGTGGATGAGATCCAGCCGGGAACGGCGGTTACCTTCATGATGCCCGTGGATCCTGAGATGCTTCCATCTGAGCATCCGTGCATTCTGATCAGGCTGACCCCCGAGCTGGCGGAGAAGGCAGGCACCGAGTTCAGAGCGTACAGCGCAAGGTGCACTCACCTTGGGTGTATAGTCGAGTACTTGGAGATAGACGGGTACCAGATCTACTGCTCGTGTCACGCAGGCTTCTTCGATCCTACGACGGGCTATCCCATCTCTGGACCTCCGAAGAAGCCGCTTCCGGAGGTCGAGCTTGAGATCAGGGAGGACGGCTCGATATACGCGGTGGGGTGGGTGAGCCAGAGTGAGTAGGCCCGGAAAATCTCTCAGGGAGAAGTGGACCCTCAAGTGGTGGGCCAGAGTTCACGCGACATGCAAGATTCCCCTCCACGCTCTTAGCCCTCTGAACGGCCTTGGAGGGCTCGCCTTCCTGACGCTCATAATCGAAGCGATCACAGGTGTGATCCTTGGCATGTACTATCAGCCAATGTTCGGAGAGACCAACATGGCCTACGAGAGCGTTCAGGCTATCACTCACAACCTGAAGTACGGCTGGCTCCTCAGAGGTATCCATTATCACGCTGGAAATCTGATGGTCGTGCTATCCCTGCTGCACTTCCTCAAGACATTCATAGCGGCAAACTACAGGGAGCCCAAGGGGCTATGCCACGTCACAGGCATCTTGACGGGCCTCCTAGCCATCCTGGCGTGTATAACAGGTTACTCCATGAGGGCGGACCACATCGGCGTTGAGGCCATACTCATCGGCCAGACCTTAGTGAAGTACATGCCCATGGGCGGCCTTCTGTTCAGGATAGTCTATGGAGTGGGGACTCTAGACGACGCTCTGATTCGTTACAACGCCTATCACTACGCTCTAGGCGGGCTCTTGATCTTCCTAGTACTTATACACGTCTGGTTCAGCCACAGGCACCACGCGGCGCCGCCGATGGACGACTCGCCGTCGATCCCGGCGATGCCAACCTTCCCGAACTTCCTCCTCTCTGTGTTCTCCGGGATCTTCATGGTGATTGGAGGCCTCGTGCTCCTGAGCGTCGCCTTTCCGCCCCACCTTGGGGTCAAGTACATCCCAGGAGAGCCCGTCCCGCCGGGAGTCCCAGAGTGGTACATGGTGGGGGACTACACGCTCATCAAGAGCGGGATCAATCCAGTTATTGCAGGCGTGGTAATCCCGCTCCTGCTCGTCACCCCCATCGCCCTGATGCCTTGGATAGACCATAGCGGCCCGAGGCACCCGAGATACAGGAGGTTTGCGATGATCTACCTCTCGGTGTTCATGGCGGAGTTCACGCTGATGACCGTCTGGGGCTACCTCACGCCGGGCGAGCCCGTGCCTCTGAACCAACAACTGCCAGCGTCTCTGATAGTGGCGGTTCTGGCGGCAGCCCCTGCCCACTACCTGACCAAGCCCAAGGTTGTGAAGTTTGGGGAGCCCGTGGCAAAGCCCAAGCGACGGGGACCCCTCCTCCCGTGGAGAGCCATAGCTCGCTGGCTGATGAACCACCCAGTTGGGCTCGTAGGGGCTCTGCTGGGCACGCAGCTAGTCCTCGCACTCCTGGGGTGGTACTGGAATTACATGGGGCTTCAGACCCTCTACGCGGCCTCGCTGGGGGCCTCGATATTCCTCTTGGGAATAATGCTGTTGATAGCCAAGGCTGCGCTCTACGACCTCGGCCTGCTTAAGCTAGAGTGAGCCACGACGCCTCTCCCCAACTTTTCTCTCATCTACGAGACTCTCCAGTCTGCCTTGGCTTTTCACATTGAAGGGACTGCTGTGAACTCTCCCAACCCAGACGAGCCTGCTGGCTCCTCTCCGCTTTTGCTGAGGAGTGGTGTTGAAGGCTATATCTTGGCCGTCAGCCTCGCCCTGACGATCATCCTCTTCAGCTCGGCTATCACGCTGCCGGGCCTTATGTGCTTGGGGCAGACCTCGGCGCAGGCGTACACCTGGTGGCATCTCCAGACGCCGGAGGCCTCGCTGTCCGCTAGGACGAGTCTTAGGGGCTTAACGTCCTTCCTCTCCCTGGAGTCCACCACGAATCTGTAGAGCTGCGTTAGAGCCGCTGGCCCCAGGTAGAACGGCTCTGCCGCGTTCACCGGGCAGGCTGAGACGCAGGCGCCACACCATATGCAGTCGGACGGGGACTTGTACTTCTCGAATTCCTTTGGATCGACTCTGGGCTCGCTCGATTGCTCGCTCGGGTACAGATAGGGCATTATGGCCTCCATCTGCCGCAGGAAGGGCTCTATGTCGACCACCAGGTCCTTCAAGATCACGAAGTGAGCGAGAGGCTCCACCTTGATCTTTCTTCCAAGCTCGGAGACCTGAGTCTCGCAGGCCAGCCTCTGCACTCCGTTGATCATCATGGCGCACGACCCGCAGATCTTGGACCTGCAGCTGTACCTGAAGGAGAGCGTCGGGTCCAGCTCCTCGAGTATGTACAGGAGGCCGTCCAGCACGGTCATGCCCGGCCTGTAGGGGACCTCATACTCCACGTAGTAGGGGGCCTTATCCTTGGAGGGATCGAACCTGAAGACGGTGAACTTGACGATCTCGCCTTCCTTCAGAGTCTTCGGGGCCATAGCATCACCCCCTCAGTACTTCCTCTCGGTCGGGGGCCACTTGGTTATCACGACGGGCTTGTAGTCGAGCCTGGGCCCTTCTGGAGTGTAGAAGGCGAGGGTGTGCTTCAGCCAGTTCTTGTCGTCTCTGTTCGGGAAGTCGGTTCTGTAGTGACCTCCCCTGCTCTCCTCCCTGGCCAGCGCGCCCTCGGCGACTACCAGGGCAACGTCCAGCATTCCCTCCAGTATCAGAGCATCTGCCAGCGCGAGGTTGAAGACCTTCGGTCCCTCCGGCACGCCGGCCTTCTCGTAGTACTCCTTCCTGAGTCGCCTGAGCTTCTCCACTCCTGCCTCTAGGCCCTCTCCGTCTCTGAAGATGCCGACGTGCTTCCACATGGTCTCCCTCATGTCACTCTTGATCCTGTAGGGGTTGGAGTGGTTCTCCTCAGCTCCCTTCTTGTTCAGCGACTTAATACGCTCCTCAACCTCTCTCAGCGCCTTCTCTACTGTATCCTTGGCGTCGAATTGCCTGCTGACAACATCTTCAGCGGCTGCTGCACCGGCCCTGGCTCCAAACACGACGCACTCCAGGAGAGAGTTACCTCCGAGGCGGTTCGCTCCATGCACGCTCACGCAGGCGCACTCCCCGGCGGCGTACAGGCCCGGAACTCTCGTCCTGCCGTGCTTGTCTGTCTCGATGCCCCCCATCGTGTAGTGCTGACCTGGCTGGACCGGGATGGGCTCCTCCCGCGCGTCCACGCCGGCGAACTTCAGCGCGAGCTCCCAGATCTGTGGGAGCCTCTCCATAATCTTCTCGGCCCCCAAGTGGGATATCACCAGGTGAACATACTCGTTCTCGAAGCCCCTGCCCTCTAAGACCTCGGTCCAGATGGCCCTGGCGACTATGTCCCTCGGCGCGAGCTCCATCTTCTCCGGAGCGTACCTCTTCATGAACCTCTCGCCCTTGGCGTTGAGTAGTATGCCCCCCTCTCCTCTTGCCGCCTCGCTGATGAGGATGTTCGTGCCATAGAGCGTGGTCGGGTGGAACTGGATGAACTCCATGTCCTCGAGGGGCGCCCCGGCCCAGTAGGCCATCGCCATGCCGTAACCCGTGCTGTGGTGGGAGTTCGTCGTCCTGGCGTATATCCTCCCAGCTCCGCCGGTTGCCATGATCACAGCCTTCGCCTCATACGTCTCCAGCTCTCCCGTCTGAAGGTTCATCGCCACGAGTCCTCTGATGCCCTTCTCATCTACGGCCAGCCTTAGGACAGCCCTCTCGTTGTAGAAGGTGACCCCGAGCCTGAGCGCCTGCTGGAATATCGTGTGCATCACCGCGTGACCCGTCTTGTCCGCGGCGTAGCACGTCCTCGGGAAGCCAGCCCCTCCGAAGGGCCTCTGGGCTATCCTCCCGTCGGGAAACCTGCTGAACGGGCAGCCCCAGCGGTCGAGCTCGAGGACCCGCTCGATGGCTTCTCTGCAGTACTCCTCGACGGCGTCCTGATCCGCCAGGTAGTCTGCTCCCTTCACAGTGTCGAAGGCGTGCCTCTCAATGCTGTCGCTCGGGTCAGCGTTGCCCAGGGCAGCGTTTATCCCTCCCTGAGCCGCGACGGAGTGAGACCTCATTGGGTATATCATGCTGAGCACGGCCACGTCGCCCCCTCGGAGCTTGGCCTCGACCGCGGCCCTCAGCCCGGCCAGGCCTCCCCCGACCACAAGAACCTCGTGCCTCTCCAAGGCCCACACCCTCACAGGCCGACCGCGTAGGCCCAGTACACCATGAAGAGAACCGTCGCCACGAGCACGCCTATGAACAGCTTGTCCTCCCTCTCCGCAGCCCACCCAAATGCCTCAATGAGCACGACCCTAATCCCGTTGAAGGCGTGGTACACGCCGCAGAAGAGCAGCAGGTCGTCGGTAAGGAGCGTGCCTCCGGGGAACGTGTAGCCCCAGTGGTTTGCCAAAACGTGCACAGCGGCCCCGAACACCATGAGCACGCCAGTGATTCTCTGGAGGAGCCAGGCCCACATGCCCAGGCCCCTCCTTCTTGCGTGCGTGATCCAGTGGATGACGTGCCTAAAGTCCGCCGCCGGGTTCCTTACCTCTCTAGGGAGCGGGACAGTCTCTTCCTCCGGCATGTTAGCTCCGCGCAGCCTTAGATCAATCCGGTTAAAAGATTGTCTCTGAACGGGCAACGACTAGCCTAGCAATGGAGAAAGGTTCAAAAAGTCACCTTCTCCCTCGATGAATCTCATTCAGATGTGTGAACCGGAGATCTGGGATCACGGGAGCATCCTGAGCCTCTTTGCCTCCTCAACAACCTTGGCGGCCAGGGACCTGAGGTCCTCGAGTGTGAAGACCTCTACAGGAGATCCGGAGTCGGTCAAGAGAGGAGAGCTCACTGGCTCCTGGACGCATACAGCCAGCACGGGGTCGGCAAGCCCCCTCAGGTGGGCTCTGGCGTCCCTCTCACTGTGGGCGGCCACGACCTTGAGCACATCTGTCCTGTCCCTGACTAGGTGCTCGAAGCCCTCCAGCACCGCGGCGTCTGGGGGAACCTTCCTGCCGGCTGAGAGCAGGTTCAAGAGCTCTTCTAGGGTCTTAGGGGCCAAGGCAAGTGTGACCCTGCTCTTCCTCCTCCCAATAACCGCCACAGTCCCAGCTCCTGCGTCCTCCATTCTCCCCGCGTCTGTGTCAGGCTTCTCTCTCACGACAGAGTTCTTGAGGACCTTCTTGGCTGCAGCGACCCTGTACCCTCGGGATATGAGGGCCCTAATGATGGCCATCGCGACCTCTGTCTTCCCTCCCCCTCTAGGCCCGGTGATCGAGACCACCAGCACGGTCTCACCCCTGGCCGACGAGCCTCCTCTTTAGGGTGAGACGTATCCTCCCGAGCCAGTCTCTTACCTTGGCCCTCTCCGAACTCTCTCCGCTCTTGAGGGCGGAGATCAGGGAAGTCACAGACTCGGAAAGGTCAAACTTAGCGAGGGGCTCGGCTAAGCTCTCCAGGGCCTCCTCGGCCTCTTCGAACCTCTCCTCTATGATCAGATCCAGTAGCCTGATGAGCTGAGCCGTGTACTTCTCATTCGAGTAGCTGCAGGCAACAGCAAGCCTCCTCAGGTGGAAGTCGATTGATCTAGCCTGTTGGGGCAATCTTAGACCCAGCCTCCCCCAACGGGATTAACCTTCGCGCCTCAATGTTCGGGCTCTAGGCTTCCCTCTTCGCAGACCCTGCCCGTCAGGAATATCTCGGCTATCTCCCCCGCCGACCTGGCGTACACCTCAGGCCCGTCCTCATCAGGGAGACCTATCGAGAGCGCCATTATTGAGCAGCCGCTCGAGTCCTCCAGCTGGACGGAGCATACCAGCTCTCCATCCTCTTCCTCCCACTCATCGTCATCGACCAGGGACTTCCGGTAGTACCTCGCCCTCCACCTGCCCAGCTCCACGGTTATGGCCGTGGCTCCAACTAGACGCGCCAATCCCTCGATCGAGCTGAGAAGCAGAGTCTTGAGTTCTTCAGGCTCCATGGAAACCAGAGACCAAGGGTCTTCCCTGGCTATGGCTACGAGCTTCTCCCACTTCCTCTCTATTTGCTGGAGATTCACTTCTGCGTCGGCCAACCTCGCTCTTGGGTCCAGCAGGTGCGGGTACTAAAACTCTGCCGCCTATTGACTCCTGCCCACTAGAGCCCTGATCCTCTCGGCAGCCTCCTTCAAGATGCGCTCAACTTGACGCGCCACCTCTGGGTCAGTCACGTCCACCTCCACCAGAGCGACCTTCAACTCTCTGAGAGCCTCCTTGAACTCTGGGGGCATCTCCTCGGTTAGCAAGGCCCCTGCAGCCTCGAGGAACCTGCTCATACTCCTCCTGATAGAGTCCGCTATCTCTGATAGCTGGCTCGCCAGCTGAGCCCCCTTTGGCGTTAGCGAGTAGATCTTCCTCCTTCCCTCTCTCCTCTTCGTGACTATGGCCCTTGCCTCGAGATCCTTGAGTATCGGGTAGATCGTCCCTGGAGACGGCCTCCAGTAACTAGTCCTAAGCTCTATCTCTTTGATTATGTCGTATCCCGTGAGTTCCCCCTTCC
>JAVCBV010000103.1:0-6972 GCA_037917695.1 Thermoproteota archaeon
GACGAATATGGCCGGGAGCTTAGACTCCCTCAAAGCCCGTATTACAAGAGCTCGGGCGCCGGGATTGATGCCCTCGGTAACCTCCGAGGATAGGGGCTTGATCTCCTCCAGAGCTTGCTCCAACCTCTTGGCTTGAATGTCCACACAGTCTTGGGGTCCCATAAGCGTCACGAGTGCTCTGGCGCCCACGTCCTTTACTTCCTCCCCAGACAGCTCTATGACGTCTCTATGCACAACGTCCATAGCTGCCGGTTCAACTCCCCTCGACAGCAACTCATCGTAGAGCGTCAAGGCATCGAGAGAGTCTATCAGGTCGATAGTGTATGTCAGCACAGACTGAGGCTTCCGCCTAAGCCTCACTGTTAGTCGAGTGATAACGGCCAGCGTCCCTTCAGACCCGAGGATCGCATCTAGTAGAAATCTTGGGCCTCCCCCGTGAAGCCCTCGTAGGTCAAGCCACTTACCAGTTGGAGTAACAGCCCTTATTCCAACTATCTGACTCCTCATAGTGCCGTACTTGACGGACAGGCTTGAAGCAGCATCCTCTGAAGCTAGCCCTCCGATCGTGGAACCTCCTAGACCGTCGGGGTTGACAGGCAGGTAAAACTCCGCGCTGACCTTCGATTCTAACTCACTCACACGCACTCCAGGGCCCACTTCGGCCCAGCCGGCTTCCTCGTCGATCTCGTATATCTCGTTCATCCTCAGGAGATCTAACACGACGCCACCCTGCGTGGGGACAGGGCCGCCCACCAAGGAGGTGCCAGCACCTCGTGGGGTAACTGGGTAATTGTGCTCAGTAGCAGAAGTCAAAAGCTCCTCGATCTCCTCCTCAGAGGTAGGCCTCACGACCGCGTCGGGTGTTCGCCTGACATTCGATGCGTCAAACGAGTAAGAGGCAAGGCTTATCTCGTCTGTCAGTACGTTTTCCTCCCCAAACATGCTGATCAGAATCTTGTTCAGATCCTCAGGCATTCTGCACTCCACGCAGAGCTTCTATCAAAATGGTTTAAGATTTCGCTTCGAGTGCTAGTGAGATGCCCTTCGAGAGTCCCCTTGCAGATGTTCACAGGGACTATGGTGCGGACTTCACCATATTCGCAGGCTGGAACATGCCCTTGAAATTTACAAGCGCGTTGAAAGAGACCTTGGCTGTGAGGAACTCTGCAGGCGTCTTTGACGTGTCCCACATGGGTCGGCTGATCGTAGAGGGAAGAGATGCAGTCCGCTTCCTGAACACCGTAACTACGAATCAAGTCGATGTCGAGGTAGGGCGGAGCAGGTACACTCTCACGCTGAACTACGAGGGTGGCATCAAAGACGACGATATGGCATTCAGAATTGGAGACGAGAAATACGTGGTCGTTGTGAACGCCGCCAGCCGAGAGAAGATACTGGCCTGGTTTGAAGAGGTGGCAGCAAAGCGCAGAATGGACGTAGAGATCAAAAATGAGACTTTTGACACGGCGATGCTAGCTATCCAAGGCCCTCAGGCAAGACAGGCAGTCCACGAGATCCTCGGAGGAGAACTCAAGATCAGGAAGTTCAGAAACACTGTGGTAACTGTAGAGGGCAGACAAACGCTAGTGAGTCGGACTGGGTACACTGGCGAGGACGGGTATGAGATCATTTTCTGGGACTTGAGAGCCGCTGAGCGATTCTTGAGGACTCTCATTGAGAAGGGCGTCGCTCCGTGCGGGCTAGGCGCCCGAGACATCTTGAGGCTTGAGGCGGGTCTGCCGCTCTACGGCCAGGACATGGACGAGGATACCACGCCAGTAGAAGCTGACCTGATGTTCGCGGTCGATCTGGGCAAAGATTTCATTGGAAAGGATTCTGTTGCATTGAGGGCCCAGGAGGGCCCCAAAGAAAAGCGGGTGGGGCTCAAAAGTTCCTCTAGAAGAGCACCTAGACATGGAGATCTGCTTTTAGTGAATGGAGAGCCTGTCGGGAGGGTTACCAGCGGCGCATTCAGTCCAACTGTGGGAGTGGGCATAGCAATGGGCTACGTTAGGAGCGACTTAGCAACGCCAGGAACCAAGTTGGTGGCTAAGGGGATAGGTGAAATCCCAGTCGAGGTAGTCGAGACGCCCTTCTACGACGTTACCAAGTATGGTTGGAGGAGAAAACACTAATTAGGGTTCAGGCCTGAGAGTGCTTTCCTCTGACTACTCCGAGCACTACGTGGCTCACGGTCTTGGCTAGCCTTCTAGTTTCAGCTATTTTGACGACGTCTCCCTCCTTCACATCGATGCAAGGCGGTAGGTGAGCGTGTATCTTGCTCCTTCTACGCTCGTACCTCTTGAACTTAGGGACGTAATGCAGGTACCTTATCAGCACCGTGACCGTTCTCTGCATCTTTGTAGAGACGACTTCACCAACTAGCGTCTTCCCTCTGACGGAGATTGTGCCGTGCCAAGGGCACTTGTCGTCATCACACTCTCTCTCAGGCGGAATCACATCAGATATCATGTATTCAGGTAAGGTACGCACCCTGCTCATACTCGCTTCACCCTCTCCTCCGGCCTTCCAACAAGCTTGTCGCCCAGCACCTCAACTTTAATCCCAGAGGGGAGAGTGAACCTGAATATCCTGTTGCTCTTGGGGATCCTCTTAACGCCCCTCTGGGTCTCAATAATCAGCAGTCCGTGGGTCTCGTCAATAACTACCCCACTCAGACCAACCTGATCAGGATCCGGCGAGTTGACGATCGACACCTCCAGACCGATTAGCTCATGATATAAGAGATCTGAGGGCTTGATCGTGGGCTTTCTATCCACCACTCGCACTTCATTGCTCAAGCTATGTACCCCCTCTCCCTCATCACGGTGAGCACTCTGGCTATCTCCCTTCTAACCATCTTAAACCGGTGAATCTGCTCTGGAGGAGCGCCTGCAGACAGTTTTGAGCGTAGCTCGAAGTACTCCCTTCTTAGCTGTCTTAGCTTCTCCTGAAGTTCATCCTTCGACATCTTCCTCAGTTCCTCCAGACTCACGTTCCTCACCGGCATCTTCCTCTACCCCCTCCTCAGATTCGCTCTCACCCTCGCTCTCTCCTAGGAGTTCGGATGGAACTTCGGCAACCTCAACCTCTTTCTCCCCAGAGAGTCCAGCTAATGCTTCTTCCACCTTCTCAGGTAGGACTATCACTTGATCTGGAAGGGCTGTGGCCTCGACTGGCTTGACTATCCTCACGCGGATCCCGAGCATTCCTTGAGGGAGCATCACATGTCTCACGGCGTAATCGACGTAGCTCGTCGGGTCCTCGCCGCAGCGGTAAATGACGCCAGCCCTAAAGCGCTCCTCTCTGGCTCTCTGACCTGTAAACTTACCAGCTATCCTAATCTCCACGCCCTTCGCTCCAGACGCCATGACGCGCCTTAGGGCGGCGAAGGCGGCCCTCTTGTGTCTCTCTCCCCTCATTATTCTCCTAGCTATGAAGTTGGCCACTATGCTGGCGCTCAGGAATGGCTGTTCTACCTTCTCGACCCTTAGGTAAGGATTCTGGAACCCAAACTCTCTCTTGAGAACCTCTGTCAACCTCTTTGCTATCCTGCCACCCCTGCCAATCACGAGTCCAGGCCTCTCAACGTACAGCGTGACCACATCTCTGACGGGCGTGGACACAACCTTTGCTCCATGGAAGCCAGCTCTGTCCAGTTCTCCCTGAAGGAATTCGTATACCCGCGCCCTTATCAGACCCTCCTCGATTATCTTCTTGTACGTTGGACTCGCCTTTGCGCTCACACTCACTCACCCCTCTCCTCCAAGACGACCTCAACGTGGACCAGCTGCTCGATCTTTGGGGTAGCCCGGCCAAAGGCCCTGGTGAAGAATCTCCTCATCTTCGGCCCCTTCTGGGCGGCTATGTGCCTTATGAACAGCCTATCCACATCGAGACCCTTTTGCTCCGCGTTGGCTTCAGCGCTCTTAAGGAGCTTCATCACCAGCTTGGCCGCCTTCACGGGATAACGCCCTGCCTTCCAACCCTCTAGCTGCCTCCTGTGGCCAACTCCTCCGCAATACCTCTTGAACGGAATGGGCTTTTTCACTGAGATCACGTCTTCGAGGATCCTACGCGCGTCCTCCAGCGACTTGCCCCTGAGTTCCCTCACTAACTCCACCATCTCTTTGAAGGAGACTCTGAGGTCTCTTGCAGATGCCTTTACCTGATTTTCCTTGAGTTCTTGAGCGTACGAGTATCCAAAGTTTGGCACCGGCCTACCACCCCGACTTTTCGCCGAGAAAGAGGGGTGTGGTTATTTAAACCTGCCCAGTGATCTCTAAGCCCCGCGTCTCCTCCTCTTGTGGATTAAAGAGTATGTGAGAATGCCAGTAGAGACCACGGGCGGCGCCAGCGCTGCCCATATCGACAGCGAACTCGCCCACGTCAGGCCGCTCTCAACCTTGACAAGCTCCAGCGTCAATCCCTCAGGCTTTTCAAGACCGCTCAGTTCCCAGACAATCTCATTCACGCTCAGCTTGACCGGCTGTGGCGTCCCACCAGATACTCGATACCCGCTCAAGCTCTCCTTGACGTACAGCGTGTAGGGCGCTCCCTTAGGAAGGGCTGTTGTTATTGGGTCTAGGATCACCTTGAGAACTCCGTCCTCCTCGCTTAAGGGGTAAGGTTCTGAGAATGAAACGGTCTTAGCTTCGATCTCGTAAAAGAGGTCCCCCACCCAATCTGGATTGACGGGGGGAGGAGGCGACTCCAAGACGAAGTGCACGCTGTACTCCTCGAAGAACGGCGTCTCGCTCCTGACAGGCGCCTCAACGCTGAGGCCCCTACCTATCAGGGACTCCCCCGTCACGGGGTCCGTGAAGTTGACCGTAATGTCGATCCGAACGGCTGGCCTAGGTATGAACAAGAAGCCCTCCCCAAACAGCGTCTTCATGAGACCTTGAAGGGCTAGGTAAGGCGAGCCTAGCCTCTGGAGCGAGTTCCAGAGCCGGAGGGCCAACTCTCCATCAGCGCCCTGGGGAAGGTTAGGCGTGATGTAGAGTCTATAGGTCCCCTCGAGCGAGTCTCCAACTCTCTTCAGCTCTATGAACCCCTCGTACCTCAAACCCATGGCCAGTGGTACCGCTCTCCTAGTGAAGTAGCTGAAGTCTATTGGAGAGAAGGCTCTGTGCATCACGCCACTTACATTCGCGCTCATGTCTTGGTTCAGCTCCACGGTAATGACAGACTCATCGTGAAAGGGGACTGGAGAGCCTATTGGAGGGATTGCCGCAGCGCAGACCACCGAGAGGGTTAGTAGGGTGATTAGAATGAGCGGCACAATCCGGTGATTAGCCATCTTCACTCAGACCTCCTGTCAATCCCTCGCCTTTCCCTCGAGGTTATTTAAATCATGGTTCGCCTCCTATCGACCGGGGATTCACGAGAGGGCGTCCTATGTTGGAAGCCCAAGGTGGGAGGATAGGCTACCTTCTCTCCGTGTACTATGATGGTAGTGAGAGGAGGGCTGTGATCAAGCTGTACGATCCAGAGAAGAGAGAGGTCTTCCACATTCCTGACTCATCGGGGCACAGGCCGTACCTGCTAACGGACGCTCCCCCTGAGGAGGTCAGCAGAATAGCTGGAAGGCTTGCTGCTCGAATAGCAAACATGTCGACCGTCGAGAAGTGGGATGCCCTGAGGTTCAGGAGAGTAAGGCTCACGAAAGTTGAGGCTAAGGATCCGCTCGCCATAGGAGGAGAGAGGGGAGGTGGATTAAGGGACCTCCTACAAGAAGCGGGATATAACGTCTGGGAGGCCAGGATAAAGTACTACGAGTGTTACATATACGACCAAGGTCTCAAGCCTGGCCTGCCCTACAGGGTGCTTCCTGACGGTCGATTGGAAGAGCTAACGCCCGAAGGCCCGAATGAAGGTATTCAGGTTGTTCTGACGATTGACGACAGCTCTAGGAGGGAGTTAGCGAGTTCTCTAGCCAAAATCCTCGACTTCAGAGCGCCGCGCATGCCCGGCGTGGCGCTCGATATCGAGGTCTCTACGCCTGAGGGTCAGATACCCTCCGCAAAGGAGGTTAGGCACCCCATCATAGCCGTGGCCCTGGCAGGTGACGGTGTAAGAGAGGTGCACATCCTGCGGAGGGGTTCAGCGGAGCTGCCAAAGAACGTTGAGGATGCTACTGTCGTCTCACACGAGAGCGAGGCTGAGATGATAAGGACCGTATTGGACAAGATATCACGCTTCCCGATCGTCTTCACCTTCAACGGCGACGGTTTTGACATGCCATACCTAGCTCGTAGGGCTCAAGAACTAGGAGTGAGCCCTAAGCCGATTAGGCTGGAGAGAGACAGGGCTCTGCTGGATACAGGCGTCCATATCGACCTGTACCAGCTCTACAGCAACAGATCGATACAGGTGTACGTCTTCGGTGGGAAATACCTCGGATACACTCTTGATGAGATAGCTCAGGCCATACTGGGCATTGGGAAAATTGAGGTCAGCAGGGACTTCACCGCTCTCAAAACTGAGGATCTCGCCAGGTACTGCTACAGGGATGCGAAGATAACGTACATGTTGGGTAACGCGCTACGAGGTAGGTTAGTTGACCTCCTGATGCTCTTCGCCAGGCTCAGCAAGCTCCCGCTCGAGGACGTGTCGAGGCAGGGTATTTCGCAGTGGATAAAGAACATGATCTACTTCGAATATCGGAGGAAGAACTGGCTGATACCGAATAAGGAAGAGATCATGCTGGAGAGAGGCGCTGAGACCTACAGCAGGGCGCTAATCAAGGGGAAGAAATACCTCGGAGCGATAGTTCTTGAGCCCATCCCAGGGATCCACTTCAATGTCTACGTCATGGACTTCGCCAGCCTTTACCCCAGCGTAATCTCAAAGTGGAGAGTGAGCTTCGAGACTGTCAACTGCCCTCACGAGGAGTGCAAGTCAAACAGACCGGTTGAGGGTCTGCCACACTGGATCTGCACTCATGAAGAAGTTGGGCTTGTTCACAGG
>JAVCBV010000111.1:0-6927 GCA_037917695.1 Thermoproteota archaeon
CGCCATATTCTGGGGCTCAATCTACTCCTTCGATCCGAACAGGGGTATCTTCTCTCTGATAATCAGCGAGCTGTCTGGAGTGAGCTTGAGGAGGGGAGGGCTGGCGTCGGTTGCGTTCGGCATGGCGGTCGCAATCGGGTCGCCCATAACTGGGATGCTGGCAGACAGGATCGGTCACAAGAAGGCCTACTACATTTCTCTGGCTGGCTCCGCGATATCGCTGGCGGCGATGGGCCTGCTGACTCCCAAGACAGCCTGGCTGATCTTCCCGCTCTCCTTCGCGCTAGGGTTCTTTGAGGGCTTCAACTTCACCACGTGGGAGACAGTTCTGGGAGACCTCTGCCCGCCTGAGTTCCCATCCTTCCTGTTCCAGTACTTCATGTCGATGCTGCACGTCTCGGCCTATATGACGGCGGTTTTCGTCGGGTGGGGCGTGAGCGCTCTAGGCCCCAGGCTGACGGTTCTTCTGTCGGCGCTGTACATCTCCATCGGCTTCATCCCCGCGTACTTCGTTAGGCCCCTTGCGACTGGAAAGGCCGAGGAGATCTGACCCACCCTCCTCCTATTTCTAAAGGTGCGATTGCATTCGAACCTAATTAAGAATCTTTATTTACCTCCAGATTCTAGATGTTCGAGGGAAAAATGCCCAGAAAGCTGTTGTTCCTGCTTGCGTTCTTGATATTGGCGGGGCTAGCCGGGTCTGTGATAATGGGGATCTTCACCCCCTTAGTCCGGCTCACTCCGCAGCTCTCGAGTGGTCTTGCCGGGCGAGAGGTTCCGCCCTCTCCTCCATTCATGGCAGGAGAGGCTCTGGAATCTGGACTGCCCGCGCCAGCCATCACTACTCCTCCCAAGGCTGGGGAGTGGGAGGCTCAGCCAGCCGAGGCCACCGCTCTAGGCGGCCAGATGCCCCCAGAGGTCTCCCCTGGAAGGGCTCTGATAATCAACGTAGGCCTCAGGATAGAGGTTCCGGAGGGCACCGTAATGGAGAAGGCCTATCTAGCCCACCAGATCGCGTCGAGGCACGGCGGCTGGGTAGAGCACTCCTTAGTCTCTGAGAGCCGCGCCACGATCTCTCTCAGGATACCCGTGCCCGAGCTGGAGGCCGCCCTGTCCGAGCTGAGGCAACTGGGCACGGTGAAGTACGAGAGCAGGAGCGCGTCGGACGTGACGGAGCAGCTAGTTGACCTAGACGCGAGGCTCAGGAACGCAAGAGCGGAAGAGCAGAGGCTCTTGGAGATTCTCCAGAAGGCAAACACGGTCGACGAGATACTGATGGTCGAGGACAGGCTGTCGGCGGTTAGGGAGAGGATAGAGAGGTTAGAAGCCATGAAGAAGACCCTGGAGGAGCAGGTGGATTACGCCACAGTCTCTGTAGAGATAGTCACCCCTCCGGAGGAGCCTGAGGAGCCCTGGCTGCCGGAATTCAGCCTGAGGGAGCTTGTGAGGAGGGTCGTCTACGCGCTGATAATAGCAGTCGAAGTGATACTAGTGGGATCGGCTCTGCTTGCCCCGCTGGTCGTCGTGGGGTGGGTGGGCCTCACCATCTACAGGAAGGTCAGAGCCCCTCCCGCTCCTCAGACCACTCCTCCCTCCTGATGCCTTCCTTTTTCGAGAGCCTGAGGCTCTCGCCCAACTTCGCTCTGAGGTCGAGTTCCCTCTTAACCAAGGGGTAGAGTTCACTCAGGAGCTTCAAGGCTTCCCCTTCCTCGAGCCCTATCATCCTTAGAACGGCCACGTCAAGCCTCAACCGCTCTTCAGTCCCTATCTGCTGAGGGAGCGGTGGGAGCACGGCGTCCTTCATGCTGAGCAGGACCTCGGCTGCTCGCTCAGCGTCGCTTCCAAGAGCGTAGGGGTCTGGCGTCGGAATGGACTTGTAGTCGTCTAGGAGAAACCTCAGCCAGCTGGGGCCGATCTCCCTTCCCGCTATCAGGAGGTAGGTTAGGAATATCGTGGAGTTGTACCAAGCCGCGAGTGCGGCGTCGAACGTTGGGTCTACACATTCCACTAGATAGAAGTTCTTCGTGGCCGACACTGGAACCGGAGAGTAGAGGGCCAGGCTCCCCCTCCTCGAGGGGTCGAGCTTGTCCAGCAGGAAGAGCCTAGAGAACGGGGACTTGGACTCCACCTGCCTCCTCACGTGAGCCCACCAGCAGGGGCTGAAAGACCTGATCGCCGGGGCAGCGGCCCCGCTGGTCTCCCCCCACCTAACGTACCTCCTCACGCCCTCAGGGGCGCCGCTCAGATCGTCTGGGAGCGCGAGAAGGACATGCTCGGGCCACGTCATGATCCTCCAGCGATGGACCTCTGGCTTCCTGAAAGCGGGGACTAGGTACTCAGCTGGTATGAAGACCTCCTCGCCGGTGAAGCGGTTCATGGCGTGGAGGCCGTCTTCCTCGACCAGCGTGACCGCCCAGTACCTGTTGGGCAGCAGGAAGAAGTCCGGTCCATACATCTCCACTCCCCTTATTGCCCTGCACGGCGGACCTAGCCTGAGGGCTCCGCTCTCCAGCCCCTCTAGGAGCAGGGGGACGAGCAGGTTCTTTGCGGGATGTCTTCGGATTGCCGCCAGGAAGCTGGGGAACGCTCGAGCCTCTAACCTCAGCTTCTCCGTCGGCAGCGTCTTCTTTCCTATCACTCTCTCGGCCTCCTGCACTATGTCCCCTGACTCCAGCCGGACGTGCTCTACTCCAGAGATCCCCAGGCCTCTCGACGCTATCAGCACGACCTCCTTGAATCCGCTGCCGTCGGAGGCAGAGTGCCAAGGTCCCTCCACAACCGCGATGTGGTCAAACCTCTCTTTCAGCATCTGAACTACTCCTTTCCCGTACAGCGTGTAGAACGTCGAGGCCGGCAGCACGCTGGTCAGAACGCCCTCTTCCCTGAGTACTGCCTCTGAGAGCCCCAGAGCGAAGGCTTGAAGCGAGGGCTGACCTCTGATTTCTGGAGGAAGGCCCAGCTCAGACGCTAGGTTGAGCAGGAACTCTCTGTAACCCTTCTCCAACAGCTCCCACCTAGTGAACGGCGGGTTCGTCAGGATGGCGTCGACGCTCCTAGTCTCTCTCGAGAGCTGAAGGAAGCTGTCCCCCACTCTAACGTCCAGAGGATCCTCCTCTCCCCTCAGAGCGGTCAACGCAGAGGCGTAGCACACAAGGGCCGCCTCCGGCACGATCTCGCTAGCCAGCACTCTCTTTGGAGTGATCCCCCTCAAGGCGGCCTCCCAGATCGTGACCCCTGCGCCGGCGAAGGGATCAGAGATCTCGATACTCCTCGACCTGAGGAGCCTCTTGGTGACTCCGGCCATCATCCTCGCCACGGGGCGAACGGTGTAGTAGGCTGCAAGCCTCTTCCTGAGAGATCCGAGCTTCGGAGCTAGGCTGTCCTGTGTGGCTCTGGCCAGCCGCATTGCGCCGTGCCTCGACAGCCCCCTCGCCCTCCTGACGGCCTCATTCAGCAGGTCCTCTCCCAGCTCCTCCACCTCGATGCCCTGGAGACCCTCGGGCTGCTCAAACTGCTCCGCGGACTCGTAGCCCTTCCAGAACGCTATAAGGGCGATGGAGTCCACGGCCTCTTCTCTGAGGCCGGGCCGGCGCATCGAGACACTAAAGGTTCAACGAGAAAAATAAGTGGTGGGATGTCAGAACAAGACCCCTTGGATCACGATCCCTAGGGTCATCAGGAATGGGATCATTAGGGCTGCCTGAATGTTGGCCGCCATGTGTGGGATCAGCCTCTCAATCTCGTCGGGGTACTTCAGCGCGCCCTTGACTGCCTTGGATGCTGGCAGAGCGGCCAGCAGGCCCAGGAGAGCTCCCTCAGGAAGCACACCAGACAGCGTAAGCGCGATCATGCTGGCGAATGTTAGGGCGTAGCAAGCTGCCAAGATCTTCGCTGAAGCCAGCTTTCCGAGGACTATTGGCAGGGTTCTCCTCCCGCCTCTCGCGTCAGCCTCGACATCGGGGAACTCATTTAGCAGCAGTAAGTTGGCAGTTCCAAGTCCAATGGGCACTCCAGCTAGGAAGGCGTGCATCCCCAGCTTCCCAGTCTGAACGTAGTACGCTCCAAGCACCATGAGCGGCCCAAAGTTGAGACCTGTTGCGAACTCTCCCACCGTGTACCTAGTTAGGAGAGGCGTGTAGGTGTAGAGCGTGAGGGCTCCTATCGCACCGATCACCAGCGCCCATGGGCCCACGACGAGAGCCAAGTAGGCTCCAATCGCCATGCCAGCAATCATGGAAGCAACGCCCAGCGCGTAGACAGACCTGGGCTCCAACAGCCCAGCTGGGAGGAGACCGCTGCCCCCCGAGAACGGCGTCCTCCTCGTGTAGAGGTCAATCCCCCTGACGTAGTCGAAGTAGTCATTGAGCACGTTGGTGGCGACGTGCAGGAGTGTGGCTCCCAGCAGAGTCAGAGCGAAGAGCCGTACGCTAAAGTACCCCTCCACCCACGCCAGCGCGGTGCCGAACGCCACGATGTCTGGAGTCAAAAGGAGAAATGGAGCCCTAAGTTCTGCGAACCACAGCTTTAGCCTCATGAGCCGACCTCACCTCTGCGGCCGGGCACCTGGCTGAGTTGTGCCTAAAAGCTTCTGCATTCTCAGGCAGACCCCGTTCACCTTGTCCTTGTCCGGCAGCGATACCTTCTCTGGCAGATCGATGCAATCCTTCAGGAGGTTTGAGCACTCAGCACCCAGGACCTCTTCGAGCTCTCTCCTTGAGAGCACCGCTCTGGGCATCGTCTGATGTGAAGTGTTTGTTCTTTTTACATAAAATGATATGTTCACCAGAGAGCTTCCAGGAGGCCTAGCCTGCTCTCCGATCAGAAGGGAGTTAATCACTCGTAGTAGGAACTCGAGTTATGACAACGGGGCCTGGAAAGAGTCCTTTAGACCACAACTTGGCCAGAAGGCCGTGATAATCCGGGGAGTGAGCGATGAGCCTGCTCCCGATGAGCGCGACGTACTCCCCAGAGTAAGACCTCTTTAGCCTCTCCATATTTTGGCTGACCCAGTTCCAAGATTCTGAAATCAGCCTTACATCTTTAGAAGCCCCAAGGGCCATCGATTAATCATCCACTCGGGCCATATAAGCCGGGCTCCGCGGACGTAATACCCGGGTAGCTCACACCGGAGGCTTGATCCTCACTACGCTGTCTGGATTCACGGTCAGGTACTCGTCCGATCCCAGGTATAAGAGGGGCCTCACGCTGCCCAAGTCCACTCTGCTGTCGGGAGAGAGAGCGCGAGGCTTAGCCGTGACTGAAAGAACCTGACCCACGAACCATGTGTGGTCTCCGTAAGTTCTGTGGTCGATGAGCTTGCACTCTAACGCCGCGTAGGATTCCTCCACTATGGGCACTCCGTTCGGCCCTCTGACGATTGAAACCCCGGCCAGCTCGAGCTTATCTCTCCTCCTTGCCATAGAGATCCTACCACACGCGTGGACGGAGTGAGCCAGCTCGTACGGCAGGAAGTTCACGCCAAAGACCCCAGCGTCTCTAACAGAGTCGTGCGAGTATCTGGCTGGGCTTATGGATACCCCGTAGAGGGGCGGGTCGAAGGATATAGGACAGTGCCAGGTGGCAGCCATGGCGTTTGGTCGACCTGACGAGTCTTCGGACGTTATCAGAGCGACAATCCTCGGGTTGACCGCCAAGAAGAAGTCTCGAGTCTGGACCCTGACCCTCAAGGAACCACCCTGGCTGCAACCTGGCGATAGGTTAAATGGTGCGCGGGTCGCTCACACGACGTGCTCACCATAGTTGTGGAGCCTGATGTGAGGGGGATTGGGGCATTCCTAGCCACCTGCGTGGTTGCGGGTGCCACGGTCGGGGATGACTGGCCTGGCCTCTCCGACCTAATAGCCGAGCTAGAGGAGAAAGTGAGGAGAGAGCACACGCTCGACGGTCTCAAAGAGCACCCGGTCGTGCGCGCCTACAGGGACTTCTTCTGGAGGATTGGGATAGACCCAACTAAGACCAGACCTTCAGCCGAGGCGCTCGTAAGGAGGATACTCTCTGGCAGGAGGCTCCCCAGGATAAACAACGTTGTGGACGCGGGAAACATAGCCAGCGTAGAGACCCTAGTTCCTATAGGGCTCTATGACCTCGACAGGCTCAGGAGGACGCTTAGGCTGAGGTTCGCTGAGGAGGGAGAGGAGTTCCACCCGATAGGCGGACGCCCTCACGAGCTCTCGGGGGGAGAGCCCGTTCTAGCTGACGACGAGGGGGTAATCCACCTGTTCCCGCACAGGGATTCCGTGAGAACCATGATAAGGCCAGACACGTCTAGGGTGCTCGTGGTCGCATGCGGGGTCCCCCGCGTCGATGAGGGCCTCGTTGCCAGGGCGGCCAGGAGGACGGCGGAGTTAATCGTAGAGTTTGCTGGAGCGAGTACGGCTGAAGGCCCCAAACTTCACGGTGTAGGCTGAGGATTACTGTAACGTTATAACATTCCACGGGCCGACTCGCGGGGGTGAAGTCTCTGTCCATATCCGAAGAACTCCAGAGCCTGATAAAGGAAATGAGGAGGAGGATTCCCGACCTGATGTACTTGGCCGTGATAAGCGCTGACGGTCTCGTTATCGTGGCCGACCTCCCCCCTGAAGTTGATGAGGATCTATTTGCAGCAACTCAGGCAGCCCTGATCAGCGTTAGCGAGAGAGTGGTCGGAGAGGTCGAAATTGGGCCTCTGAATGAGATCATAGTGTCCGGGGAGAGGGGGAGAGTCGTGGCCATGCAGGCCGGACCAGAGGCGATTCTAGTCTCGGTAGTCCCTGAAGAAGTCAAGCTAGGGCTTCTCTTGGTGGAAATGAGGAGGATGGCTAAGGAGATAGCCAAAAGATTCTGAGGTGTAGCGTGGAATGGCCAGGGAGTTCCCCACGAAGCTGCTAGAGTACGACAAGGAAGGAAGGCTCTTGCTCTTGGGCA
>JAVCBV010000032.1:0-6915 GCA_037917695.1 Thermoproteota archaeon
GGGGAGGGCGTCGAGCTCGAGAGGGAGCTCGTCAGCGTGGTCAGGGAGGCTGGAGCCAGGCTGATAGGGCCGAACTGCCAGGGCGTGAACAATCCTCACGCCGGACTCTGTGCGACTTGGCCCCTCGCCACGAGGAAAGGTCCCGTTGCGGTGGTGTCACAGAGCGGCACCGTGGCTGCGTTCATGGCGACCGGCCTCGAGTCGGAGGGCATAGGCATGAGCAAGTTTGCGGCGTTGGGCAACAAGGCTGACGTCGACGAGGTGGACATGCTCAACTACCTGGCTGACGATCAAGACACGGGCGTGGTCGCCCTGTACCTGGAGGGAACTACTCGAGGCATGGAGCTCATGGAGGCCCTGCGGAGGTGTGCCTCGAAGAAGCCGGTGGTGGTCATCAAGGCGGGCAAGACCGAGGCTGGGGCAGAGGCGGTGGCGTCTCACACGGGCACGCTTGCCGGCTCTGCGGAGGTGTACGAGGCGGTCTTTAGGCAGACAGGAGCCATCTCGGTGGACACGCTCGAGGAGTTCTTTGACGCGGCCAAGGCTCTTGCGTACTTCAAGCCCCCCAAGGGTCCGAGGGTTATGGTCATCACGAGCTCGGGAGGATCCGGCATACTAGCAGCCGACGCGATTGAGTCGAGGGGAATGGAGCTGTCAAAGCTGTCCGAGGACGTGCTGAGCAAGCTCAGAGAGGAACTACCGTACTTCTGCGTGATCAGGAATCCGCTTGACCTAACCGGGAGCGCCTACGCGGAACTCTACGACAGGGCCCTGGAGGTCACGAGGGAGTGCGACGGAGTGGACTCCTACGTCGTGATATTCGGCGACCCGATACCCGGCGCCTTTGAGGTAATCAAGAAGCACCTCGAGGCGACGGACAAGCCGATCATTGCGTCCTACCTCGGCGGCGGCGATGTGGAGAGGGAGGAACTCCAGAAGTTCCACGAGGCGGGCGTGCCTGTATTTCCAACGCCGGAGAGGGCTGTGGCAGCCCTTCACGCCTTGTGGAAGAGATCGATGAGGTCCTCCTCAGGCTGAGCGGGCGTCACACACCTTCTTCACCCCCAGAGAATTCTGAGCAACTCGGCTAGGTGCCCTCTCCAGCAGCCCCAGTTGTGGCCTTCAGGCACCACCAGCGCCTCCGCGTCGAACCCCCTGTCGACGAGCGTTGCGTACATCTCCTCGTTCGCCTCCCTGAGGTCGATCCAGTGAATCAGATCGAACTCGCCCCACTGCAGGACAACCCTCAAGCTGGGAGGAGCCGACTCGGCTAGGGCCAGCACGTCAGCGTGCTCTACCGCCGGGCACACCGCCCTGAGCACCGAGGGACCCACGAAGGCTCCAGACTGAGCTGCGACCCTGCCGAAGAGGTCGGGCCTGCTCAATGCGGCGTGGAGAGCGGCCAGACCGCCGAGGGAGGCGCCCAATATTCCCCTAGAATGGGGGTCATCTCGCGTGGGGAAGCTCTCCTCTATCAAGGGAACTAACTCCTCTGCGAGGAATCGGAGGAACGCTGGGTTCGCGGAGTACTCACAATCCCGGAATGCTGGCTGCACGAACACGGCTATGAGAGGAGGTATCTCTCCCTCGTAGATGAGACAGTCCAGGACCTCAGCCATCTCCGCATATCTCATGTATCCCCCTCCGTCCAGCACGTAGAGAGTGGGGTAAGGACCGCGCCTCACGGGCGGGAGGTACACCCAGACCTCCAGGCTGTAGCCGAGAGAGGTGCTCCAAACGGTCAGGTTCCTTATCTCACCAGGAGGGCAGCCGCGAAACCTCTCTGGATCCTCATAACCGGGCATCTTAACTTCGGAGTTTGACTCGGGGCCAACAGACCTCCGAGGGTTAAGTGGGTCGGGCATTGGGCGGTCATCGACTATCAGGAGGTACTCGACCCTCGCGTCTTCTGGGAGCTCGATGATCGTGAAGTAGAGGGGGGTGTCCCAGAGCCTGGCCATGCAGTCCTCGTAGGGGCTCCACCCATTCCAGTCTCCGGCCACGCACACGGTCACGGGCTCGTCTGAGAGGTAGGCGAATATCGCTCTTCCGTCCTCCACCACGGGCGCCCCTCCCTCCTTAATCGCCCCCAGGACTGCTGCGTAGGCGTCTCCCCTGGCTTCTGGGTTGGTGAGAGCCTCAACGAGCAGTTCGGAGACCGAGGGTCTCTCAGCGAGCCTCCAGGCGCATGTGGCGATGGACGCCGTAACAACAAGCAGGAGAACCTGAGCAGCTCTCTTGCGCCTCATCCAGTTCTTACTCTCTTCATTGCATTAAACGACTTCCGCTCCGCTGGGGGTTCAAAAGACCCAAGTTCGACATCTTTGGCCATCGAAGCCAGAGCCAGGGGTGAGAGAAGGCGAGAGGACGCGGGCTGGATTGTACAAATGCCTCCAGGAGCCTTGGGGATGGATTTTCCAAAGAAATGTAATGAGATGGAAGCTCCATTTTTTTTTTAAAAAAAACTATCTGTGCCCTTAACGGGCAGAAATGCCGCGGGCCGACGTGAAGCTGGAGAAACCTTGGGGGAGACTCCTCCTGATCCTATTGGTCACGCTCCCAACGGTGATCTTAACCGCTCAGGGAGTCTCATACTTGAGCAAGTGGGGGCCGGGAGACGTGGGAACATGCACGTGGGTACGGGCTGGCATCCACGCGTGGAGGGACAACTACACCGGGTACATCTGCAGCTTCAGCTCCGATGGACGTTGGGCACCCTATCCAGGGTGGAACGACGACAGGTGCCTGTACATGAAGTACGGAGGGGACAAGCTCGTTTACCATCACTGTGGCTACGGCTCCTCGGCCAGCGGCGCCGCGATCGCCTGGACTTACGCCCAGATCGGCGCATCGTACGTAAGGGACGCTCTAGATTACGTTGAGGTTCCTCCCTGGGGCTGAGTGATGCGCATGCGCCCTTGGAGAGCCTCACTCCCTCTCCTCCTATTTTTGGTGGCGCCTCTCCTCCCGATGGTCAGGCTCGAGCGGGCCCCAGCCGCGCTCGATCTGGGCTCGATCGGGACGCTGGGGGGGAGCATCGAGATCAGGGGCGCATCTTTCTGCTACGCGCTGCTGTCCGACGGGGGGGTAGCTTTCTTCCCTAGGGCAAACGCGACTGTTGGAGAACTGAGCTGGGTGCTCTCGCCGCTCGACGGAGATCTCGTGCGGGTGGACGTCAACTACAGCTTTGAGTTCTCTGAACTTACGTACAGGGGGAGGCAGCTCTACGGCGAGGCGCTGGAAGGGAATCTCTCCTTCGTAGGGGTGGCGGAGGTCGTTCGCGTGGATCGCGTAGTGTCATCGTGCCCATCCTGCGAGGAGTTCAACATCCTCGGGGAGTTCCGGCTCCGAGGAAACCACTCGCTCCTGGTCAATGCGTCCTCAGGCCTGATATTGGAGGAGAACTCCTCTCGAAGGAGTCGCTGGCTCCTCTGGATAAACCCAGCGAGGTACTCGCTCACTCAGGAGGTCAGGGAGCCAGCCCTATACTCCTGGGAGGGCTTGGATACCCCCGTGGAGTGGGTGGTGAGTTGGGTTCCCCTGAGTGAGCCGCTCACGCTCGACGGTCTCCGAGTGACCGAGGTGTACGCGACGTCCCTGCCCGAGGATCAGGCGCGCAGGATCAGCTTGTTCTTCATGGTGAGCGGGATGGAGGAGCCCCCAGGCCTCATGCTGGAGTACGACTACGACGCGAGGACCGGAATCTTCCTGAGGTCGCGCATGGAGCTCTTGGCCGACGACTACCTCTACGGGTGGGCGGGAGTCGCGTGGATCTCCTGCCTGAGCCCACAAGGTCGACGCGGGATCCTCGTGCACCCGCTGGCGCGCGCTCCAGCGCCTCCCGAGCCCAGCAGGAGATATCTCTACGCCGCAATATCCGTGACCCTCATCTCGGCGGTCGCTTACATCCTGCTGAGGAGGTGGGGCCAAGCTGGAGGCGGCGATTCGGGCTGAATGCGTCTCCAAGAGGTTCGGGAACGTTCAAGCCCTCGAAGAGGTCTCCCTGGAGCTGAAGGGGAGCGTTCACGGCCTTATTGGCCCGAACGGGGCGGGTAAGACCACGCTGATCCGCATAGTTCTGGGCCTCCTCAGACCTGACTCAGGCTCTGTGGAGCTGCTAGGGTCAAACCCGCTCGAGGACAGGTTCGCCCTGCTCAAGGTAGGAGTGGCGCACGAGAAGCCGGCGCTCCCTGGGTGGGTCTCCGGCCGGAGGTACTTGCTCCACGTCGCTAGGCTCAAGCGCCTAGAGGACGCTGAACAGGCCGTGGAGCTTGTGGTACAGTTGTTCAGGCTGAAGCCCTTTCTCCACAGGCCCATCTCATCTTACTCGGCCGGGATGCGTCGGAGGGTCTCCCTGGCTGCCGCGTTCCTCGGGAACCCGGAGCTGATAATCTTAGATGAGCCTACTGCGAACCTCGACCCCCTGGGCAGGCAAGAGCTGAGGGGGATAGTCTCCTCCATGCGGAGTAGCGGCCATCGTTTCCTGATCTCGACCCACTACCTCAGCGAGCTCGACGGGCTGGCCGATGAGGTGACTATGCTGGCGAACGGTTGCGTCGTCGCGAGCGGGAAGCTCAGCCGCCTGCAGGAGAGGTACGGCAGGTGGCTCGTCGAGGCCTACGAGCATTCAGAGGGGGGAGATGACGCAGGGGCCCACGTGCTCTTGGAGACCCCTGACTACGAGGAGGCGAGGAGGCTCGCGCTGAGGGCCCTTCAGGAGGGGGTTCGGGTCGGGATAAGGAGGTCGGGGCTTGAGGAGATGTTCGTGAGGGTGGTCCTTGGGAGGGATAGAGCGTGGGCGTAGGCGGATCCAGGCTCAAGGTGCTCCTAGAGCAGATTGCGTGGGAACTGTCCTCGACTCTCAGGCCTCCGATTCTGGAGGTCCTAGTAGCCCTCCTGACGTTCTCTCAGGTTTTAAACGCATTATTCGCCTGTCGGTATGTAACGGAACTCCAGGGCCTGGTCTGCCCGATCGACTTTGTTTCGCTGATGGCCGCGAGGGCGTTCGGAGAAGGCTTGGCCCAGTCGATCGGCTTTTCCTTCCCCACAACAACTCTGATATGCTCGATAGTCCCCGCGATCTCGCTCGCGAGGGACTTGGAGACCGGCCGCGTCGGGGAGGAACTCTCGCTCCCGATCGGCAGGTCAGTGGTGTTCCTCTCCAAGTTCGCAGCCGTCGTGATCGTTCTTGCTGCCGTCAACATTGCGTCCTCGGCGGCTGCGGCCTTGGTGGTCGGCCCTTGGGCGCTTGGAGGGATTCCCTTCTTCCTGAGGGCCTTCCCCCTCTGCTTCGTGGCGACGATCCTTCCCCTCGCGGCATTCTCCACGGCCGTCGCGGTCGCCTCTGGGAACTCGCTAGTCACGGTGCTCGTCGGCTTCATCGTTCCGTTCTCGCTCTACCGCTTGGCAGGCTTCGACACGCTGGCGAAGCCTTGCGTTGCTTTGTCGGGAGGTCTCAGGTCGCTGCACGTGAGCTTGGCGATCCTCTCCGTAAACTTGGTCACATCTTACGTCCTCTTCGTGAAGAGGGAGGTGACTCAGCGGTGACTCTGAGCAGGTTCGCTACCACCTTGCTCCTCGCGGGTCTCGCCGCCGAGGCGTCGGTGTTGGTCTTCTCGAGGGTGACGTATCCCGTGGCTGGAGCCTCGCTCGAGCTGCCGCCCGATGGAGGCGCGACGCTCGTTAGGCAGCTCCCCGGGAGGCGGGTCGTCCTCAGGCTGGACTCCCCCGAGGCCTCGACCCTCAGGGTTGAGATATTCTCGTCCTCGTGCGAACCCCTGTTTGATCTAGTCCTGAACGCCCCGGCAAAGCTGGAGGTCCAATTACCCGAGAGGGGCTACTATGCGGTGGCGCTCACCAACCTCGAGGCCAGTCCAGCGCGGGTATTGGTGGAGATCTCCTCGCCCCCAGGATTGGAGCACTCAGCGCTCCTTCGGGCTTCCCTAATCTGCGCAGCCGGACCCATAACCCTGGCGGTCTCGCTCCTCCGGAGGCACGTGGGTCCTCTACGTACACGCTCAGATCGCTCTGAGAATCCCGAGCAGCGAGCTCGGGGGACGCGCGAGGTTGACCACATTTAAACATCATTATAACCGTGCCACCACTGGAGCCTCCCCAGGGGTTGCGTTGAGGATCGAGGAAGACGCCCCAGGGAAGAGAGTTCTTCTTATGGGAAATCACGCGGTAGCTCGGGGAGCGATTGAGGCAGGGGCTCAGCTCGTCGTCGGCTATCCCGGCACGCCGTCCTCAGAGGTAATCGAAGCCCTCAGCCAGGCCGAGATAGACGCACACGTCGAGTGGGCCACCAACGAGAAGGTCGCGTTCGACGTCGCTGTGGGAGGCGCCATCGTTGGGGCCAGGTCGATGGCCACCATGAAGAACGCGGGTCTCAACTGGATCATGGACATGCTCATGACGGTCGTCTACGGAGGGGTCAGAGGAGGTCTCGTCGTGTACGTGGCCGACGACCCAGGAGCCCACTACTCCTCCAACGAGCAGGACACGAGGATGGTGGCGCTGTACGCCAAGATCCCTTGTCTGGAGCCGAGCAACCAGCAGGAGGCTAAGGATTTGACCAAAATGGCCTTCGACCTGTCTGAGGAGCTGGAACTTCCGGTGATGGTTAGATCAGTTACCAGGATAAGCCACTCCAGCGGGGACGTGATCTTCGGCGAGATCAGGAAGGAGAGGAACAGGCTGGCGTTCGACAGGCACTGGAAGATGCCCTACAGGTGGAACGTCTACGGCCCGCCAGGACCCGTGGCGAAGCACAGGTGGCTCTATGAGCAGCTCCCGAAGGCTAGGGAGGCGATATCGAAAATAGGGGAGCCATACAACTTCCTGAAGCTGAGCGGCTCTGAGTTCGGAGTGATTGCGTGCGGCATAGCCTACGGCTACGTCATGGAGGCGATAGAG
>JAVCBV010000057.1:0-6908 GCA_037917695.1 Thermoproteota archaeon
GACGCTGCCCAGAACGCGACCGTGGCGACAGCAACCCTCAGCTTAGAGCCAGTAGAACGCTCCTCCCTCGCTCTAGAGATCTCTCTTAACAGGCGCCTCAGCAAGAATATGGAGGCGATAGCGGCTAGCGCAACCAAGAAGTTACCGCCGAACCACTCGACTAGGAGATCGGCTCTCAAAGCGGAGGCCGCGAGGCTCAGGATGCCCACTAGCACCTGATACGCTGACGAGAACACCTCCGAGGCTCGAGTGGAGATGATCGCACCTATGAGCCATGAGGAGAATATGGGGACTACCACGAAGGCTATCCTTCGGCTCAGAGACCTAATCAGAGAGGATATCGTGATCCCTCCAAGCAACCCCACAGTCACTCTGAGCCAAACGTAGCCTAGCTTTGCCACTCCTGAGACGATAGCTCCAGAGACGTTGACTGCCGAGGCAAGAGGGGTCCTCGCGGTTCTTCTGGCCTCCTCCACTGTTGCTTGCACGTCGTCGAGGAGGCTCTTAGCTATGGGGTAGAGGGCGTAGAGCTTCGCCGAGAGGTAGCCAGCCGCCACTATGGCAACCACATTGACCGTGAATAGAGTCGAGGATCCAACGATGAGAGAGGGGTTCAGCATGGCTAGGCCAACTCCTACGGCCGACGCTGGCGGAACCAGCGCTATCGCGACGGCCGCCCCAACGAGCCCAGCCCCGCCTGTCTCCTTTATGGTCGTCACAGCCCCTGCAAATCCCGCGCCTATTGCTATCGCCAAATCGGCCAGATTTGGGCTGGCTCTTAGGGCGAGCTGCTCGGTCATCCTCAGTGGGACGAATGCCCTAGCGAGGAGCGCAGTGATCCAAGACAGGGCGATCACAAGCGCGGCTCCCTTGAGCCCCGCTCCGAACCCGCTGTAGAAGATGTCTAGGCCAGAGGGGGGTTCGTCGGAGACGTCGATCAGAGCGAGGCCAACGGCTCCGGCCACGAACGTGCTCATGAGGGGCGAGAGGAGCATAGATCCGATAATCGCGGCTATGTTATCCGCCATGAGGCCGACCGTGGCGAGGGCTCCGGCAAGGGCCATCATGATCATCCCGCTGGCGGTGCTGGCACCTCTGAGTTCTTCATCCGCCCTCCTCAGGATCTCTACAGCTCGCTTCTTGGCTCGCTCAACTCCAAAGGCGCCCTCTCCAATCTCGGCCGCGAGGGAGGACGCCAGCGCGAGATAGCCAGTCGAGTACAGGGGGAAGAGGAGGATTAGAAGAACCATAACCCAGAAGGAGGCCGTCAGGATCCTGACCCAGAACTCCAGAGAAGCCTCCGTGCTGAACTCAAGGCTTGAGTCTAGTTCGCCCGAGATAGACCACAGAAGAACTCGCAGGTCCGACATCGACACTACAGAAGACTCAAGACCCTCCAGAGACCTGCTGATCTCTTCGCAGACTTCCGCCGACCTCTTCGGGTCGTCCCCCTCAATGGTGAGTCTCACGAGCTCTCCGAAGTCTTCAGCCAGCTCTGAGCGTATGACCTCCAGGGCCATGACTTGCGGGTCCTCCTCGAAGACGACAAGCAGCCTCTCGAGCTGCCCGTCGAGTCTAGCGAGTCTGAGAGCAAGTTCTGCAACGTCCCTTAGGGTTGGCGCTATCCAGAAGGGTGCTTCGGAGGAGTAGGATAGGTCGTCGGCGCTGAATACCGCCTTTAGTGCGTAAGCCCCAGGTTTGAGGATCTCGCGTGGAATCCAAAGAGCTACATCTATTGTGACCTTCTCTCCAGGGGGCACCTCGACACTCTGAGGGGGAGAGTACGCGAGAGCCTCCCCGTCCCTCACCAAGTACACTTCCAGCACGCCAACGACCGGGTCCTCTCCTAGGTTTAGCAGCTCCACTCTCACGGTTGTCTCTCCGCCTGGATACGCGTAGTCTGGTGACGGAATCGTTGAGACTCTTACTGCAGGCTGAGCCAGAGACTGCGAAACAAGTAGCAACGCTGCGGGCAGCGTGACTGCAAGCGCCAGGAGGTATCTCGACATTTTGGACTTCACCACATTTGCGTGAATTTTTATCTGTTGAACCCTCTCATTGGCGATCTTGACAAACCATGGGTTCGTCTTCTGAGCTTCTAGAGGAGATGGTTGACCTGCTCAAGAAAAAACTTGAGGACCCTTCTGATCTCGCCAAGGTCATAACGGAGATGGAGAGGCATCCAGAGCTGTCCAGGTTCGTCTTTGCGGTTAGGCACCCTCTCCTGTTTGGCAGCAGGTTCCTGGGGGTACTGTACGTGCTGATGCAGCTCCTCCTGTCCGCCATCTTTCTGGTGGCCGGCGTCCTCTTAGTGGTTCCGTCGACCGAGGTAGAGTTCCAGAGCGCGATCTATCAGTTCATGGACCTCCTGACCCAGGCCAACATTACGGGCCTGAGGTTCTTGGCCTTCTTGGTAGGCTTGGCCCTCTTGATAATGTGCGTCATAAGCCTATCGAATGCTGGCGAGGTCCTACAGGGCTTGGGCGTAATGGAGGAGAGTTAACGTGCCCCTAAGCCAATTCAGGAGGGCCCTGCTCATCATCAGACTGTTCGCGGGCGTCCTCAGCATAATCCTGGCTGTAGTGCTATTTGCGGGCCTTCTAGCCTTCAGAGATAGGAGCTCTGCCTCCCTCATACTCGGCGCGACCCTCGCACTGGTCTACGGAATCGGGGGCATAACCTTCCTGGGTGGGCTGTTCCGCAGGCTCGGGCGGAGGCTGGAAGCGAAGATCCGCGAGGGAGAGCCAGAGCCCGTCTACGGCTTTGGCGCCCTACTGGTCGCTGGAATCGGGTCTACGATGGGAATCTCGATGCTCACGGTTCTGCCATATGCTGTCCGATCTTCATCTGCGACGTCGACCCTCTTGGCAGTACTACTATCCGGCTCCGTCTCCCTCGCCCTCGCTCAAGCCTATGGAAGCATGGGGAGGTTCAGCGCAGAGAGAGGAGAGAGGTCCGTTGGAGGGCCGGCCTTCGTGAAGGCGGCCTACGGCATAGGCGCATCTTACTTCCTGAGCAGGCTGAGCATGTGGGTCGGGACGACGGCCCTTACAGCCTTCAACTTGGTCATGTCGATAAGGTTTCTCTTCTCGTACCTGCCGGAGATCCTCCAGAACTCAGGCTTGAGCAGGGAGGCCTCAACGGCCATCATAACCTGCGTGACCTACCTGATCCTGCTCTGGGCGTTCTTCCTGTTCAGATATGAGAGTACGCACAGAAGGGCCGTGGCTGGAGTTCAGGCTGGCCTGATAGTCATGTTCCTGTCCCTGCTCTTTATCAGCGTCTACTCATTCATCACGTACTCGCCACGCCCACTGCTCCCCTCCATCGAGACCATCTCGGCAGACTTCAGCCCGATGGAGGTGATATTCAACGCAGGGTACATTTACCTAGTCCTGTTCGGGTTTCAAGAGGTTCAGGCCCTCTTTGAAGAGAGCAAGAGCGAGGTCAGGCTCCCCTTCATCGGCCCAGTGCCGAGGGAGAGGTACGTGGGCTGGGCGATGATGCTCACGGTAGTGCTGTCAACTGCTATATTCTCCGTGTACACTCTTGCAATCTCCCCCTTCGACCTCTCCGGAGACATCCCGCCGCTGGAGATCGCCATCGGCCTGGGAGGTGTTCCAACAGCGGTGAACTCGGCGCTCGTGCTTCTAGCCGCGATAACGACCTTGACGCCCTCTTACATGGCTGCCAAGCGTCACCTCGAGGAACTGGGCAGGGACGGCCTCGTACCTCAGAGCTTCACCAAGTACTCGTGGCTCTTCACGCTTGTGGTAGCGGTGATAATGGGTCTGCTGGAGACGGACACGCTGGTTGGCATCGCCGACATAGGGATCCTTCTGTCGCTCTCGGTGATAGCCCTGGCGGACCTTCAACTGCGTAGGAACATCATTGGGCTGTTGGCTGCTATTCGGGACTTGGCGGTGTCGGCCGTCTGTGCGATAGTGTTGATCACCTTCTACCTGATCGAATCACTCACATTTGTGCTGGGAATAGTCTTCCTCGTCATGAACTGGTTCGTGTTCAACGTCTTCAGGCTCGGCAAGGGAGTCGACCTGTTCATGGCCACGCTGACCTTCATGACATACCTGATCATCGAGAGGGTCGAATTCTCTCAGGCTCTGCTGGGGGTTTGGATCACGAAGAGGGTCGGCACAATACTCCTCCTACTCAGCGTGGTCTACCTCGTTCAGGCGATTCCTAGGCTCAGGTTGGACGCCATCTGGTACGACTTCCTCAAGCTGCTGGGCAGGGTCATCGGAACCCTCGTCGGGGTCTTCGCTCCTCTAATCAACGAACTGAAGCAGCAGATGGATAGAGCCTCGCTGGTGAGGAGGAAGTACGACGTGGTAAACGCGGCCATCAGGCTTGAAGAGCTGAAGGACAAGAACCCAGAGCTGTATAGAGAAATAGAGGCTTTAGTCAGGAAAGATCTGGAGAGATTGCTGAAGTACTCAAAGTCTGGGGAGTAGGGGAGCCCCGGACTGACCTGCTGGATCTGAGGATTAGGATGATCAGCGGTACTGCCAGAGCGTTGTAGGCCGCGGCCGTGAGGAATGGGGCCTCCGGCCCGAGGTGGTCCCACAGGAGGCCCCCCGCCAAGAACCCAACGGCCGAGGCTATCCCAGTCGTGAGGTCCACGAGGCCCATTACCCTCGCTCTCTCCCTCCCTGGCCTGCTAAGCTCTGATATGAGGGTTCTCCTGGCCGGCATGTCGAGCGCGCCCACCACGCCGCCGGCTAGCAGGATAGCTGCCGCAGACCAGTACCCCCTGGCCAGAGTGAAGGAGGCCCAGGCGACGGACGAGAGGGCGACGTGCGCTGTCAGTACCTCTGCAGAGCCAGTCACTTGGGTCAGGTAGCCTGCGGCGAGCTGGCTGAAGAGGACCCCCGAGCTTCTTATCGACATGAGAGTCCCCACCAGCGCCTCGCCTATGCCCAGGACCTTCAGAGCATAGAGCGAGAAGAAGGGGCTGACCGCCATGAAGCCCATTGTGTGGAGGAACAGGGCAAGGAGCAGGAGCTTCATAGGCCTCGATATTCCGTCACCTTGGCTGACCGCACCACCCGATTCCTGGGCTCCCCTCCTCCCTGCAGACCTCCTCAGCGACAGAGCTGGAGGGATTGCCGTCGCCATGATCAGCCCTGCGGACAGCAGCAGATAGCCGTAGCCTAGCCTCTCGATCAGAACTCCAGCTACCGTTCCTGAGAGGGTCCTCCCTAGGACCATCGCCGTGTAAAACGCCCCAAACGAGACTGCTGCTCCCCTGGGACCCGGTATCTCTGAGAGGAGGCCCACGGCAGCCGTGCTGAAGGCGCCGCTCGAGAGCCCGTAGACCATGACGCATGCTGCGGCGACTGATGGGACAAGGGCGACCGAGTAGAGCGGCGTCACGAGCGTCGGAGGGATCAAGGCGGCGAGGAGCGCATATGCGTACCCTCTCGACGCCGAGAGCCTCCCTGATGTCCACGAGGCCAGCGCCGACGCTACGGTGAATCCAGCGTTGAAGAGGCCTATTCCCAACCCCTTGAAGCCCATTGCGTCGAGGTAGAGTGACAGCAGCGAGATTATGATCCCGTGGGCCAGAGAGACGCTGAATGCCAGGTAGTACAGCGTGATCCGCGCCGATTGGTCGCCCTCCATCTCAACCGACCTGCTGGCGCAGGGCACTCATAAAGCCACGCCAATGCCTATGCAGAGGCCTGCTGAAGGTGCCCAATCAGATTGGCGCGCGACCCGGATCGGATTTCGAAAACTACCTCACTAACCGTCCACTTAGGCCTAACGAACCAAAAAGCAGACTGCATTCACGAGAGGCAACCCTGAAATCTACAGCTGTCTCGCCTGAGCCACGCCCAGCTTCCTGTACCCTGCGCGACCAGCCCTGCCCTCTGGGTACGATGCCAGGTAGTCAGAGATCCTCCTGGCGACCACCTTCCCTCTGTCGGTGAGCCAGATTCGGAAGGATCTACCCTCCTCTCCTGGAGAGGGGCCTACCACCACCAGCCCGGCCGGCTTGAGGTACCTGTTGATGTAGTAGTCGACCGTGGCCACCCTCCTCCTCACCTCGTCGGTCTTCCCTTTCCTCCCTCCCTTCTCCCTGTGCTCTACCATCGAAGCCAGCTCGCTCAGCTTCACTCCCTCCTCCCGCGCGGCCAATGCGGCGATTATCTCAAGCACCTTCTTCGGCATAGCCAGCACGCTCGCGGGCGGGACTGGAATCTCGGCGGCGGCGTCTCCGTAGGCCACGATCACCCTCAGGCCAAGGAAAGAAGCAGACGCCTCGAATGCAGCCGGCACGACTGGAGAGACTGAGTTAAGCAGCAAGAAGACCTCGCTATCCGTCCTATCGGCATCTTCTGCAATGTGGTGCACCACGTCCATGATCTCGTCAAAGTTGTAGAGGTTCAGCTCTAGAACCTCCACTCTCTCGACCAACCCCTCAATGTGCTCGCAGTACTCTTTGACGGGTGAGTGGTGCTTCCACCCTCTGTGAAGAAGTCCCACGACCACGCTTGGCCTAGCGAACTTGTGTCCTGCCTTTATCTCTTCGAGCGAGCTGTTCTCGGCAACTACGAGGTATGCTCCGCCAGCCAAGCGTGGTCGCCTTCCGCTGCATAATTCATTTTGATGATCCTAAATAAGTCTTACCTTCAAAAATGCAATGCATTCGCAAATTCTCTTTTTGATTGAAAATCTACATTTTAGACCTAAATAAGGTACAACAATCCTTTAATTTCCAAAGTTTTCGAAAATTTTCAGTCGAGGGAGGCGCTTGGCAGAGGTCGCAGAGCGCGCGCCCAAGGGGTTGGGGTCGCTTGAACCCTACCTAGATGGGGCGCGCATAGAGTACAGGCTGATTCCATATGACAGACTGCGCGCTGAACTCGCGTCTCAGGCTCTTGAAC
>JAVCBV010000081.1:0-6880 GCA_037917695.1 Thermoproteota archaeon
CGTTTGCCCTCTTATCCCTACATTTCAGATCTTTCCCACAGCGTTAATTACCTCCAAAGCCGGAATTCAGCCACGCCAGGGAGTCATCCTCCTCATATCGAAGAACAAGTAAATTTCTTTCCCATATCACGCCCTTAGCAGGAGGCGTTGATGGACAAGTGGGCAGAGCGACCTGGATTCCCGGGAGTTATGGCAAAAATTCTTTAATTCTTTCCAGAAGAACTTCAAAGTATCTCACGCAGGCCTTAACGCTTCGCCCCTCGACTAAGAACACGGTCACGCAGGCACCTCTACGCTCCGCGGTGCAGCACTCTCCCCCGACGCAGGTAACCTCCACGTTTTTCGAGCCGCGCCTCCTCCAACCACTTCCTGACGAGCTTTCGATCGAACCCCAGCCATATATCGTCCATCTCCCCCCTAAACCATTCGTAGCTGTGCTCGTCCAGATCCGTTATGACGAGCCTCCCACTCTCCTTCAGTATTCGCGCCATCTCTCGGATTGCCCTAAGAGGCTCGAAAATGTGGTGGAGAGCCATATTCGAGAGCACAGCGTCGACTGTGTTGTCGGCCAAGGGTATCCTCTCAGCCCTCGCCCTGACTAAGATCACGTCTGACCTGCCTCTGAACTTCCTTGATGCAACCCCAATCATGGCCTCGCTCGGCTCCACGCCGTAGACGACCCTGACCCGACCTAAGAGACCCTCTATCATGAACCCCGTTCCGCAGCCAACGTCAGCGACTGAGGAGTCTCTGTCGACCCTCGCAGCCGAGATGGCGCTCTTCCTTATCTTCGGGTCGTACATCCCCGACGCGAGCCTGTCCTATCTGTCTGCAACCCTCGAGAAGTAGTCCCCCACCATCAGTAGGCTGGGGAAGACCGCTCTATTAAACGGTCGACGCCGCGCTTAGTCCAGCAAGATTCGCCTCAGGGCGTGCAAGTGTAGCTGCTACCTTTTTCTCAGACGCAATCCCCTCGGCCCGAGATGGACTTCGTCAAGCACGTGTACGATAACGTGCACGGCTACATAGGGCTGACAGATGTCGAGGTGTCTGTAGTCGACACCCCAACCTTTCAGAGGCTGAGGAGGGTCTCTCAACTCGGTCCAGCTGAGCTGGTTTACCCTGGAGCCACGCACACGAGGTTCGCTCACAGCCTAGGGGCTATGCACCTCGCGGGCCGCCTAGCCCAGATAGTCGTCCCGGAGGCAGATAGGCAGCTCGTCAGGCTGGCCGCCCTCCTGCACGATGTGGGGCACCCTCCATTCTCGCACACGCTCGAGCAGGCCCTAGGTGCGGGGCACGAGGAGATCGGCAGGATCCTCGTGAGATCTGGGGAACTCTCTGACGCTATCTCAGCCTACGGCTACGACCCGGCTGAGGTGTCCGAAGTAGCTTGGGGGAGTGCGAGGCTCGAGTCGCTGGTGATCTCCTCCCCTTTAGACGCAGACCGGCTTGACTACCTCCTAAGAGATTCACTACACACCGGGGTGACGTACGGGAAGCCGGATGTCGAGAGAATACTCAGGGTCGTCAGGAGGGTCAGCCTCGGCGGTTCACCAGCCCTGGGAGTGCCAGCCAGATCTCTACACGCTATAGAGCACTTTCTTCTGTGCAGAGCCTTCATGTTCAGAGCAGTCTACCTTCACAAGACCGTCGTGGCGTTCGAGCTCATGCTCAGGAGGGCGTACGAACTCGCGGCTGAACTCACTGGACTGCCGACTGGAGACGAGCTGGTCGACATGGCCAGCTCTCCGAACTGGTCTAGATTCGACGACCATTCCGTCACATGCGCTCTTAGAGCGGTGACCGCGGAGTCGGAGCCGGTGGCAGAACTCGTGGGTGACCTAGAGGCCAGGCGGGCGCCGAAGCTGGTGGCCGAGAGGGGCGGTGAGGAGGGAGATAGACTCTTGGAGGCGGGATGTGAGGGGATAGCGGAGGAAGCTGGAGTCCCCTCGCACTGGGTCCTCATTGGCACTCCGTCTCTGCCCTCTGCTGGTCACGCAGGCTTGATAGCCGTGATCTCAGAGGACGGCTCGGTGGTTCCGCTGGAGTCAGCGACCAGCGGACTCGTCCCCCCGAGCGTGCTCGTTGCGGCGCAGCGAACCGTCAGAGTTTATACGCGCCCTGAGTACGCTGACCGAGTCGCCGAAGCCGTCCGGAAGGTGCTCAGGAGGTGACCTCATGCTCAGGCTGGTCATATTGGACTTGGATCAGACTATCTTGGACACTCTCCATCGCTTTCACGAGGTGTTTAACGAGGTTCTTGAGGAGAGCGGTGGAAGGCCGTTGAGCTGGGAGAAGTTCGTCAAGTACTACTCTGAGGACCGGCTGGACGAATTCATCCCGAGCGGAGTCGACAAGGAGGAGTTCTGGAGGGAGTTCGCCACCAGGTATGCAGCGAGAGAGCATCCAGAGGACGCGCCGATAAAGGGAGCCAGAGAGGCACTTGAGGAGCTGAGATCCATGGGGCTCAAGATCGTGGTCACAACTGGGAGGAGGGCCACTCCAGAGCAGATTTGGGACGAGCTAAGGAAGTATGGCTTTGCAGACCTCGTTGATGAGGTCTACACGCTCGGTCAACTCGAGCCCAACTCTGGAGGTTTGTGGCACAGGCACGAACTCATCGAGAGTGTGTTGGAGGACTTTCGCCTGAGTCCTCGAGAGGTGATCTTTGTGGGAGACTACTGGGTGGATGTCGAGTCGGCTCGGATGGCGGGCGTGCTCTCGGTTGGTGTGCTGACTGGCTTAGAGCCACCAGAGAGACTGAGAGCGAAGGGAGCTGATTACATCATAGAGGGAATATGGGAGCTGCCTGACCTCCTCCGCAGGCTTACGACTTGCTGGTCCTGATTATGTGATAGCTCGTGGTGACTTCGGCTCCAGACCTCTTGATCATGATGCTGGCTGAGCAGTACCTCTGCATTGAGAGCCTGATCGCATCCTCAAGGACTTTCTCGTCCACCTCGCCCTCCACTACATACTCGAGGTGGACTTTCGTGAACACTCTGGGGGGCTTTGGCGCCCTCTCTGCGGTGGCCCTTACCTCAAATCTCTCCACCCTCTGACCGCTCTTCCTAAGGATCTCTACCACGTCGAAGGCTGTGCAGGCTGCTGTTCCGATGAGTACCAGCTCCATAGGGGACGGCCCTATCCCCTCCCCTCCGTGCTCACTTGGCGCGTCTATAACAATACCCCGGCCTCTCGCGACTCCAACGAAGGTTAGTCTCTCTAACAGCTTGACTCTTGCCTGCATCATGCCAATCAAAATTTTTGAAACGTAAAAGATAATTGATGAGACGAGCCGCAGATCGGAGAGACGAGGTTCGCTTTACCTCATCTTTTTACTCTCAGTATCCGTTTTCACCCCTACGTCTCGGGAGACCCCAGTCCCGGGGATACCTTAGTTTGGATGACTGGCAAGCTTGGGGTCGTGAGAGACCTGGGCTGGTCCACGCAACCTATGTCAGGACAAGAGGTCTCGGCGGGCAGTTTGCTGCGGCGCTGCGGAGCCTGATAGGAGGAGAAGTCTCGGCGTACGTATCTGAGGTGGAGAGGGCCAGGACAGAGTGCCTCAGCAGGTTAGTTTCCAAGGCTCAGCGGATGGGAGCGAATGCGGTCGTTGGAGTAGACTTTGAGACCACCGAGATGCTGCAAGGGTCCTTCATGGTTAACGCCTGGGGACTGCTGTGGCGGTTGAGCCAGAGGAGTAGGAGCTGGCCGAACTCACTTCAGGAGACTCAACGGCGTTAAAAACAGGTCGATTTAGGGCTTGGACTGACCTCTGACCTCGAATCGTTTAAAGAATCCCACTTACGTGAAAGTTTCGGGTCGAGCCTTGAAGCGAGCGTATGGTCTCGTCCTGCTGGCATGCGTTCTGGTGCTCGGGTCAGTTCTGATCAACTACGGGACCGTCGCCTCTGCCCCTCAGCCTCCTTTTCCACAGTACCACGTCGTCCCAGTGAACAACATCCTGTACCCCAGGCTGATAACCCCCTACTTCGTGATCTACGGCGAGCAGATAGACGTGTGGGTGAAGAAGACCGCAGACATGCCATCCGACGTCGACTGGTCCGTGGCGCTCGAGTCGGTGTTCACCGAGAATTGGAAGTACCCTCTAGAGAAGGTAGATCAGGGATTCGACTCAAACATCGAGGCCTGGTGGATAACAGTCGAGATAACTGAGGGAATACCGCCGGGCCTGTACAACCTGACGGTCTCTGGGGCTGGGCTGTCGTTCACAGAACCCAACTCGGTGTACGTCTTCGGCGCCGAGTACCCGGACAGGATCACCGCGATTCACTTCACCGACACTCACTACGGAACTCGGGACCTCCCAAAGCACCACACCAACCAGAGGCTCTTCCGAGAGATAGTGGCGGTCATAAACGGCCTCAGGCCCGACGTGGCCCTCCACACAGGGGACCTCATCGACGCCATTGTGAGGCCAGACGAGGAGGATCCGTTCAGGCAGGCCTACCTAGACCTCGTCAGGTTGAGGGTCCCGATAGTGGCAGCTCAGGGGAACAACGATCACACAGCAGTTGAGAAGAAGGCCTACTACTGGGAGAAGTACTTCGGACCGTTCTACGCAGTCGTCAAGATCGGCCGCAACTTCCGCTTCGTGACGCTAGACACGGACACCGGCAGAGTGTACAGCTACCAGTTCGACCTGGTGGAGTCCCTGCTGACGGAGGACTCGGGGATAGGCGTAATCCTCCAGCACTACCCGCTGATGGATCAGGACCTGAGGGTCTGGCTCTACGGCCCGGACGGCAAGTTCCAAGGCACCCTAGAGTACGAGGAGACCGTTCAGAAGATCCTAGATGTGGCGAAGAAGGCGAAGGCCCCCCTCATCCTCACGGGCCACTGGCACAGCGACGATGCTGGTCTGTTCGATGGGGTGACCTGCCTCGTGTCTGAGGCTGGTCAGTACGACCACGAGGATGACTTCGGACACTACAGGCCCATCAACCTCTCCGCGAACGGTACGTACTGGTACGCCGAGGTGTCGTCGTCCGTCGCGAAGCTCGGAGCCGAGTACCTACAGGCCAGCGACGGCAGCTCAACGGGAGTTGCCATAAAGGTCTGGAACAAGCTTGACCAGCCAGTTACGCTCACACTACCCGTGGTCCTGTCGTCCTACTCCCCCTCTCCGACCGTTGAGGGCGCGGAGGTCGTGGCGTCGTACGGCTCCTCTGGCAAGGGAGCTTACGAGCTGTCCGTCACAGTAGCCCCAGGAGAAGAGAAGATCGTCAAGGTATACGTGCAGCCAGATGGCACTCCCCCGTCCGTGAAGGCCGAGGTCGTGCAGCTGACCGACGGGAGGTATGAGATCAAGCCTGAGGTATCCGACGAGGGCCTTGGGGTCTTGGAGTACAGGGTCTTCATCTCGACGGACAACACCACTTGGACGCCCCTCGAGCCAGAGATCGAGACGGGCTGGCCTCTCTGGAGGGTCTCGCCCGACCAGGCCACGCACTTCAAGATCGAGGCTGTCGACGCCGCCGGAAACAGCGCGGAGTACTACGGCACCCTTAAGGTTGCGCCTCCGACCACGACCCCAGCCCCAGCGCCCGGAGCCCCGGGTCTCGCGTCTAACATAGTCCTCTGGATCGCCGGTATAATTGTCGTAGCAATAGCCCTCTTGGCGGCCCTGAGGAGGGGCAAGTCTTGAGGGCCAAGGCGGTCGCGCTACTTTTCCTCTTATTTTTCTTCGAGTCAGCTCAGGCAGTACCGGCTGGACAAGACGAGCCAGTTAACGGAATTGAAATACCGAGAGTGGGCTTTCCAGCATTCACCGCACCGAACGGACAGCTCAAGGTCGTCCTGCTCGGTGAGGCAGGACCTGACATCCAGGGGCGCATAGAGAACGAGTTCACAGTGGTAGACTTGGAGACGATCTTGGTGGAGCCGGGTCCAGAGCCGGGCAAGACTAGCGTGCTCTTTAAACTCCAGGGTGGAGAGCCAGGCCTCTACGACTTGGTGATCTCGGTTGGGGGAGTAGAGAGGCGTGAACCCAACTCTGTGGCGGTCATGGAGGACCTGAACCCGCCGTTCATGGTATTCTGGATCTCAGACACGCACTACGACAACAGGCTAGGTCAGCAGCACCAAGGGGCTCAGTTCCAGCGTCACCTCTGGCTGATAAACTTCCTCTCTCCAGACTTCGCCATAGTAACTGGGGACGTCTGCAACAACCCACACGAGGTGATCTTTCAGGGACTGTACCGTGAGATGCGGGAGTTTGACGTCCCCATAATACTGGTGCCTGGGAACCACGACCACGCCGCTGGCAGGCAGCCGTTCGTCAAGTACCTGGCACCGTCCAACGTGAGCCTCGAAGTCGGTCCAGTCCACATCGTGATCCTCGACACAGGCCCAGGCTCCCTGTCCGGCTCCATATCTCCAGATCAGCTCTCTTGGCTAGAGGAGGATCTCTCCGCGACCAACGCGACCGTCAAGATAGTGGCGATGCACCACCCGCCGTTCGCGCTGGAGAACCGCTCGGACGCAAATGTCGAGATGCTCGTGGACATCCTCCTGGAGCATGGAGTTAGCCTGGTGATCTCCGGGCACATGCACGAGAACTACGTGTTCTACGAACCTCTTCTCATGGTAACAAACCCCAACTCCTATGGGATGGTGGAGATGGCCGCCGAAAAGGCGCTTCCTGGGTACAGAATCTTCTGGATCACTGAGCAAAGTGGGTTCAAGTGGCTGGGCGGTGTGGAGAAGCCGATAGTCTTGGACACGTTCGAGGTTGAGCACTACCAGGTCAACGACGGGACCGCCTTTGGGTTCTCCTCAAAGATCGTCAACAAATCCCCGTGGCCCCTGAACGGGACTCTGAAGGTTAGGCTCAAGCCTGGAGAGGTCAAGG
>JAVCBV010000128.1:0-6817 GCA_037917695.1 Thermoproteota archaeon
CTCTGAGCCTGGGGCGGCCGGTGATAATAGCTACACAGCTCCTCGAGAGCATGATCGTAAACCCGGTTCCCACGAGGAGCGAGGTAGTCGACGTAATGGAAGCCGTGAGGGAGGGCGTAGATGCCCTCATGCTGGCGGCAGAGACGGCGATGGGCCGCTACCCCGTTGAGGCCGTGAGGTGGATGAGGCGAATCATCGAGAAGATTGAGTTAGAGATGGGTCCCGCTAGGATTGAATCATATGGCGCCGAAACGCTGTATGATCGCTTTGCTCGAGGGATCGCCTTGCTCGCAGAGAGCATGGGGGCCAAGATAGCCGTCTATACTAGGAGTGGGAGGACCGCCATTCGAATATCTAGGTATCGACCTTCCACAGCAATCTACGCCGCCACGGGCGACCTCAAGGTTGCCAGGCAGATGTCGATGCTCTGGGGCGTGACGCCCATGGTTGTCGAGGCCAGAGACAGGGACGAGGCGTTGGAGAACGTCCTTTCAAGGCTGAAGGAGGAGAAGCTCCTATCTTTTGGTGACATAGTTGTGATAGCCTTCGGCATCAGAGAAGGTGCCACTGAGGTAGTCAGAATAGTACAGGTCTGATCTGTGCAAAGAAAGGGCTCTCAATAATTTCTCAGTCCTTCCTCTCTAGGCCTATCTTAGCCTGCTAATCTCGAAGATCGGTTATATTTGTCCCATAATAGATCTGTTCATTTGATTAATTAGCTGGCCTCATAATAACACCCGGGGGTGGCGAGAATTGCTGACTGGGAGTTCTCAACAAAATAGCCGATCCTCTCCCCTTGTTCATAAATTAGAGACTCCATTTTCAAGTCTTCCCGTCTGATAAGGAGCGATCTGTCTTTATAGCCTAATATCGACTACTAGATGTGTATCCACCACCCTTGAGTTAATCACCGATTAACTATACATAGCAAATTTAATGCAATGCATTTTTAGTTAATTATTCATTTGAATATTAGACTGTTCCATTGATTGTTTCAAAATCCCGCGAATTGACTTCTTTCGCAGGATTAGTTATAGTATGGTGTGATATGGCTGATTGAGTCCGAGATGCCAATGCAAATGTCGAATACTCTTCCCTAACATGGTCAAAAACGAAGAGCTTAAATATAGAAGCCAAACAGGGGATATAGACCCCGTGTAAATGGGGTCAATGTATGACCCAGATATAGGGGGTGTATGTATATGCCGCAGAGGTCTGCCAAGCACCTGCCCCTGGCTCCTGTCTACCGGATTATCAAGGAGGCCGGCGCCGAGAGGGTCAGCGACGCTGCCAAGGAGAGGCTAGCCTACTACCTCGAGAAGTTCGGGGCCGAGGTCGCCAAGTACGCGGCCGACCTGGCCCGGCACGCCAAGAGGAAGACCGTCACCGACAGGGACATCGAGCTAGCCGTAGAGGCTGTCTGGAAGAAGTAAGCCGGCCTCCTCCACCCATTCTTTTTTGAAGCAACGCTCAGAAGTGTGTAAACTAGGATGGGTCCTCCTGTGTCCTAACGAGTGCCAAGTTCACGGGGAGAGTATCTCTCCAACTAATCTGATAATCTGCTCAGCAATCGCCACGGCGGACTCCGAGTCTAGGCGAGAGCAAGCCCCCTGAATCGGGGCTTCCACGGACCCCTCAAGTCTGGCCTCACAAGCTAGACTTATCCACTTAGACTTCTGGGAAGCCTCCTCCAACATCTTTACAAATCCCCTCTTGGCCTCCGGCGGAAGATTTTGTAGGTACTCTCTGAGAGACCCCACAGGCTCTTCTACCCCTAAGCTCTTGAGCAGCTCTATCAGGGCTACTCGGACAGCCTCCTGAGCCTTCTTTATCGAACTAACGCATCTGCCTTCATCGTGAAGAGTTCTGGCCTCTTCAAGCAGATGCTTAGCCCGCTCAAGCGGCACGCTGCCACCTCCTACCTGAAGTAGGCCTGCTGTTGTAATAAGCTTCGTAGGGGGTAGCGCAACAAGGAGCTGAGGATGGTACGAATCCCTCCAGTTAGCAGCAGGAGGCCAAGGCCCTGCGGCCTCACGATCCACCCAACAGTAGGCTGCAACGTCGGCTGCTCTTACTGCTACCTGTGGGAAATGGGACTCATAAGAAAGCCGATCCTAAATCCCATGAGGCCGGAGAAGCTTGTGAGCGAGGTCAGAAGGAACCCCTACTTCGTGGAGTCGCGCATGGGTACTTTCTTGGCTCTTGGGAGCCTAGGCGAGCCCTTTCTGAACCCTGAAGTGGCCCAGAAGACGCTGAGCTACATCAGCGCTCTGAAAAAGCTGGGGAATCCGATTCAGGTATCAACGAAGTTCACCCCGCCCACCGACCCTCGGCTGGCTGGTGTGAACATCCTTATCACGGTCGTGGCCTGGGATTCGTACAAGCTCGTAGAGCCCAATGCGCCTCCCCCATGGGACAGAATATCAGCCGCAGGCGAACTGCTTAACGCAGGAGCTCATCCAACGTTGTTCGTTCGACCAATAATCCCTGGAGTGACCCTAAACGAGCTTGACGACATGCTCAGAGAAGCCTCACGTCACGGAATCCGCTCAGTGGTCTTCGGCACGCTGAGGGTCTCTCCCGAGATCGTGCGGAGGCTCGAGTCCTCGGGCATCGACACGTCTGATATTCTCAAGAGAACTCGGACATGTCTCCGAAGAGGACTTCAGATCTGCATCAGGGGAGAAGACCTGAAGGCGGTCGCCATGGAACGAGCTAAGAGCCTGGGCATGATACCTCTAGGCTCTGCTTGTTGCGCAAACGCCCTCGCCAATGGGGTACCGTGCTTCGACGTGAGATGGCTTCACAGGAGGTGCACTGGGTGCCCGAACGAGTGCAGATCAAAGATATCCACTCGAAATTTCGTAGAGAACCTGCTCAGCGATATGAAGCTGCGCGGGCGTGTGTCGGGTGGTGAGGTAATTCTCGAAGAAGACTCGTGGCGTCGCTTGGGCCCCGCGGGTAGACACAGGCTGGAAGTTCTCACTCGCAGGATTGTGATAAAGGCTGGCGGGCCCGGCGGGACTTGAACCCGCGACCACCGGCTCCGAAGGCCGGCGCTCTAATCCGTGCTGAGCTACGGGCCCGCGTAGATTTGGGGGTCTTTCAGCTATTTACCCTCATCGGATCTCCTCGGCCAGCGGACCCTACCTCTAAGCGCGAACAGGACGGCGCTCAGAACTACGGCTGCGAGAACCAAGGCGATGGGCCACAGCTGTCCCTTCGAGAGCAGTTTGCCCAGGTAGCCGAAGAGCGCAGCCCTCGGAACAAGAGCGACTAAGTTTGCCAGGAAGAAGTGGAGAGGCTTCATCTCAGTAAGACCGGCAGCATAAGACACGAGATCGATCGGGCTGAAAGGCGTGAGCCTTGCCACAATTATGGCAAGAGCACCCCATCTCTTGAACCATTTGTCGACGGTGTCCAAGACGCTCTCCTTGAAGATCCTCTCAACGAAGGGCCTCCCGGCAAGCCTTGCTATGTAGAAGTTCGCCATAGCTCCCAAGGCAGAACCCAAACCACCTACAACCCCGACTATCGTCGGGCTCATGCCTAGAGCGCCGGCGGCTACTAAGACGGCGTCTGCTGGTATCGGCGATATTATCGACTGGACTATCATGGCCATAATAAGGCCCGTGGCCCCCCACTTCTCTACCCAAGAGGTGACGCGGCCTGTTAGCTCGCTGTAGTAGAGACGCCTCTCAAACAGGGTTGTGATACTCCCTCTGTTCCCTGCGGCTATGGCAGTCGAGCAGACGAGGGATATCATGGTCGGTCTCACGCCGCTCAGCCGTCGGGCTATGGCATACAGGGCTATGGCGGCGATGGCCAGCGACGCAACACCTGCCGCGTCGACCCCCCACGCGGCGATTGCTGGAAGGGAGGCCACGGACGATAGAATGGCCGCCTCCTTGAACCGGAGACCTGTGGCCGTCAGCACCGCCACACTTACGCCGCTGCCCCCGAACCCAAGAATACTGAGACCCTGAACGATTCCAGCGAGAACTCCATCAGTGAACTCCATTGACCTGAACTCCTCGGGGGCGAGCAGGCCCAGCCTCATCATCAAGGCACCTAGCCACGCCATAATGCCTATTGCTAAGGCCGCAGCGCCCCCAAAGGCAGGATCTGGTCTGACTCCCAGCTCGACCCCTGCAAAAACGATGACGAGCGATGTAGTCAAGGCTGCTGCCCCAGGCAGGAGAGTGGTCGGTGTGAGCAGGGCTTTGGGATCTATTAGAAGGCCTGCCACCGCCTGGACTCTCTGTGTCAGCCCTGTGCTGACTGGCAACCACTCCAGTAGCGCATCGGCCAGTATTCTCCACATGCTCGGGAGCCGACCACGGGAAGTTACTTAAGATCATACACAAACGGTGTGCCGAGCAATGCCGCTTCGCTTTGGTGCGATGAACAACCCTGATAGAGACGTGGTTGAAGAGCTTAAGGATCTACTCTCGCTAGAGCTGGATTACGTGGAACTCACTGTAGAGTGGCCTGGCGCTCACCTTAAGAGAGTGAGTTCTGTGACGAGTGAGATCAAGAAAGTACTGGCCTTTAGGGATTCAGATCTAGTTCTACACGCCCCTTGGTATCTAGAGATTGCGAGCCCGTACGAGGGAGTTAGATCTGGTGCTCTCAAGTACGCAGAAGCTCTGATCGACCTCGCTGCTGATCTTGAAGTTCCATTCATTACCGTACACCCTTACACTCCGGGCTGGCTCTCGAGGCATCGCGAGGAAGCAAAGAAGCTGAATCTAGAGGCTTTCAGGTACCTTGTGGACGCGTCTAGAGCCGCTGGCGTCAGGATCCATGTTGAGAATGTAGATCACGGAGCCTTTAGCTCCGTCTCAGATATAATGTACCTCCTCAACTCGCTGCCTGAGCTTGGTTTGACCTACGACATAGGTCACTCCTACCTTGGGGGCGTCGAGAAGGCGCTCTCATACATCGAGAAGGCGGCCTCGAGGATACTCCATGTGCACGCTCACGATAACTTCGGGAAGTCTGACGATCACTTGCCCATCGGAGCTGGGAGGGCTCCTTGGAGGAGAATTCTAGCGGCCTTGAAGCGCATAGGTTATGACGGCACGGTCACACTGGAGATCCACTCGAGCGACATTGAGTACATCGCCGTGTCTAGGAGGAAGTTCCTAGAGTATTGGGAGAGTGCGGAGGAGGGTGATTAGCGGTTGATGATCAAGAGAATTGCGTTCGTGGCATCTAAAGTCGATCTCGCGGCCAATGTGATGGCTGAGGAACTCATCAAAGTGGTGGGATCGGAGGAATTCTCTATAGGGGACGCAAAAGCTTGGATCTCGAGACCAGAGCAAGAAGTGCTGTACGCCGAGTCCGAGGAGGAGCTAGGAGCCGACGGAGCAGATCTCATTGTGATATTGTCTAGGCACAGCGGGGTTCCAGGTAGGCCGATAATAACGACCCACGTGTCTGGGAACTTTGGTGACGCGCCGTTTGGGGGCGACCCTCACACGCTCTCGGTTGCGTGCCCTCCTTTCATGAAAATGTTCCTCCAAGAGTCTGAGAGGAGAGCGCAGGAGATAGGATTTGACGTTGGTTTTGAACCCACCCATCACGGCCCCACACTCGATACCCCCTTAGCATTCGTTGAGGTAGGATGCGGCGCGGAAGAGTGGTCCAACAGGAATGCAGCTAAAGTCGTGGTGGATTCGTCGCTGGGAGCGTTGAGGAGACTGATCTCTCAAGGATTCGCCGGGTTTACATACGCGGTAGGCTTTGGAGGTCCCCACATAAACGGTTACTTTACGAAGATTCAGCTCAGATCCAAGGAGTTCGCTATCGGCCACGTTCTACGCAGGCACGACTCTGAGGGTGCGAGCGAGGAGGCAGTTCGACTGGCATTCCAGAAGAACTTCGGGACGACGGGGGTGGCGATAGTAGACTGGAAGGGTTTGAGTGGGAAGGAAAGGAGCAGGATTCTGGGCATACTCGAGGAGATGGGAGTGCGCGTTATGAGGGCGAGGAACATTGCCCACTCCCTATGAGTCTCTCTCGCCTCGAGCCAAGAGGAAGCCGAGGTACAAGACCCTCTTCATGTTCGACAGGACGCTCCCGCGTGAGCTCTACTATTCAATCCAGAGGAAACTCAATATGATGGGATACGGGGCCGTCTGGGCTCCAAGATCAGCGATGAGAGGTAAAAAAAGGCCGGAGGAGCTGGTTGACTACTGCCTGGCTCGAGGCATTCTCGTGCTAGCTACCTTCGACAGGAGGGCACAGCTCCCGCCAGAGGCTAGAGGGAAGCTTGTGCTCGTTAAGCTGAAGGGGGGGCGCTGGAAGTCTGTTAACAAGATACTGGCCGAGCTGTTCAAGGCGGCTAGGGAGTTGAAGGGGGCACCTGCCTCCGACAAGCTCGACTGCTGACTGCAGCCCTCGGGGAGACTCTAGGTGTTTATATAGTAGGTCGATCCTGCTTGAGCCGGAGGAGGGTGGGAGGGCCGTTGTTCGGCTCTAGGTCATCGAGTGAAGAAGGCTCACAAGAGGAGAAAGAGGTCCGTATAGTCAGACTCGTTCTGGATATAGTTAAGCCGCACAACCCCACTATTATTGAGCTTGCTGAAGCGTTGAGCGAACTCCCCGGCGTCATCAAGGTCGACATAGATGTCCAAGACTACGACACCAACATAGAGAGGCTGAAGGTAGTTCTAGAGGGTGAGGATCTGGACTACGAAGAGGTCAGCCGAGTGGTGAGGTACTATGGCGGGAACATAGCCAGCTTGGACGGCGTTACCTCTCTCGGCCTTGAATTGGAGGAAGAGGAAGAGGATATTCTAGGAGATCATCA
>JAVCBV010000138.1:0-6550 GCA_037917695.1 Thermoproteota archaeon
GTGTATCAGCCTTCTGACGGCATCGCCTAGCAATCCGCTCCCCCTGAGACTCGGGCAGAAATCCGTTCAGGAGAGAGCCGGAGTCCTCGAATAATTAGGTAACAGCTCGCACGTACTACCCCGGTCGGACGAAGTCACCTGCTAAGCCTCACCTTCTCCCCCACGCGAGGTACATAGGCTAGCAATTTCCTGGCCTCGAGCTTGGATTTGAGCTGACAGGACTTCTCAGGTTCCCCGTGGACCACCAATACCTCTTTTACGCCAGGTACGTGGGAGATGAATGAGATCAGCCCACTCTGGTCGGAGTGGGCGGAGAATTCCGCCAATTCCACTCTGGCCCTTATTCGGATAGTCTCTCCGTCTGGCATCACGATCTCCCGCGCACCTTCTAGAAGCGCTCGCCCTCTAGTACCCCTTACCTGATACCCCGACAGATAGATGAGGTTCCTCTCCTCACCGCCCAGCCTCTTCAGGTACTCAATAACCGGGCCGCCCTGCAGCATGCCTGACGTGGTTACAACGATGAAAGGTTCCGCTATCTCGAATATCTCCTCTCTGTTTCTGACAAGCTCCACCAGCTCGTGGTCGAAGGGGCTGCGCTTGGACAGCCTGACCCTCCTTTGCAGTTCCGGTCTTAGCCAGCTCCAGTATAGGGAGTATATCCTATTCACTGTGACTATCATACCATCTACGAAAATGGGGATCGGAGGCATCGCTCCACTGTCGATGTGGGCCAACAGAGTTAGTATGACCTCCTGTGCGCGTCCAAGGGCGAAGCACGGAATGATAACCTTGCCTCCCCTCTCCACTGTGCTCTTGATGTCTGAGATGAACTTCCTCTCCATCTTCTTCCTAGACGGGTGTACATCGCCGTCTCCGCCGTAAGTCGATTCGATGATCACTATGTCTGTGGCTGGAAGGTCTAGCTCGGCTCCTTTGAGCGTTCGCGTCCCTCCGAGATTTAGATCTCCCGTGTACAGTATGCTTGGACCCTCCGGCAGCTCCACCCTTATCATGGCGCTGCCGAGCACATGGCCAGCGTCGTACAGAGTTATCGCAAAATCTCCTATCCAAAAGGAGGATCTGAGATTTACCATCTTCTCGACGCCCCTTAACCTCATCACATCCTCGTTGGTGTACGGCCTGTGATCCTCTTTTTGCAGTGAGAGGTAGTCGAGGAGGAGGAGTTCGGAAACGTCCCTTGTCGGCGGGGTGCTGAATATCGGGCATCCATGATCACGGACTACGGCGGGAGAGAACCCGCTGTGATCTAGATGAGCGTGAGTTACGATGAGCCCCTCTAGTTCTCCCTCTGGGTCTAGAGGAAACTGCTCTTCAGAGGTTTGCGCCCCCACATTGACTCCCGCGTCTAGGAGTATGGACTTTCTCCCGAACGTCAGCTCGATGCTCGAGCGGCCAACCTCACGAGCCCCACCGAGGAATCTGACGTAGGCAACTTCAGACAATTTGCCCACCGTTTATTCGCCGTCATTCGGATTCAGCCAGGATAGCATTTGCGAGGGTTTCTGCCTTTTGGAATACTGCCTCCGCCAGTTCAAAGCTCTCCCCGAGGTACGTCTCCGGGTTCAGTAGGTGTCCTATCTCCTCTGGAGAGAGGAGAGATCGGACCTCTGGACTATCCATGAGAGCTTTGGCAAAATCTAATCCTTCAGAGATGCACCTCTGGGCGATCTGCCTGATCAGCTCGTGAGCCCTCTGCCTGCCCATGCCTCTCGCAGCCAGCTCGAGCATAACTCTCTCGGCCATTATGAGACCACGTGATCTCTCTAGATTGGCCTTCATCGCCTCGGGGTGAATCTTGAGGCCGGATACAACGCGGATCATTGTGTCTATCTGCTCGTCTAGTAGGAGAAATGCCTCTGGGATTATTATCCTCTCAACTGAACTGTTCGTGAGGTCTCTTTCATGCTCCAGGACTATATTCTCAAGTGCCGCTACCGCTATGCCTCTCATGACTCTCGCCAGACCGCACACCTTCTCTGAGAGTATTGGGTTCCTTTTGTGCGGCATAGTGCTGGACCCCACCTGGCGGCCTACGTCAAAGGGCTCCTCAACCTCGCCTATCTCGGTTCTCTGCAAGTTCCTGACCTCGTTAGCCGCCAAGTCTAGAGTCGAGGAAATCAGAGCCAGCGTTACGATCAGCTCTGCTAGGGAGTCCCGCGGTACGACTTGAGTGGAGATCTCTGCTGCCTTAAGCCCCAGCATGGACATCACCCTCTCCTGAATTATCCTTCCCTTCCCGCCAAGCCCGGCCATCGTCCCAACAGCGCCAGAGATCTTACCCCTAACAGCTCTGTCAGCAGCAGAGTCAAGCCTCTCCAGATCTCTGAGTAGAATAGAACTCCAAACAGCGAATTTGAAGCCAAAGGGGATGGGTAGCGCGGCTATGCCGTGAGTTCTACCCAGGGCTACCAGGTTGATGGTCTCTCTGCCCCTCCGAACTACCTCGATTAAGAGCTGGGCAAGCTTGCGCCTCAGAATCTTTACGGCCTGCTTGATCTGCAGCGCCATAACAGTGTCTAGTATATCGTTAGAGGTGACCCCAAAGTGTACATACTCGCCCAGCGGTCCGACAGCCTCTGACAGGGCCAGGACTACTGCCATAGTCTCGTGTCTGACCTGTCTCTCCAATTCGACGATCCTCTCCAAGCTGACCTTGCCCTCCCTGACCGTCCGATCTATTGCCTCCGCAGCTTCGGGAGGGATTAGACCTACCTCCGCCTCTGCTTTAGCTAAAGCCGCTTCTACCTGCAGCATGAGCCTGTACCTGTTCTCTATCTCGAATATCTTCCTCATCTCAGGCGAACCGTATCTGTACTCGATCGGATGTACTGACAAGGGGTCACCTCTCCAACAGGTCTCTTGCTTCCCTTATGATATTCTCTGCCAACTTCGGTCCTATACCTGGGATCCTCTGGAGCCTCCTCGGATCCGCCGATGCCAAGTCCGAGATGGCGTGGTAGCCAGCCTCGTAAAGGGCCCTAGCCCTCCTCCTGCCTACTCCTGGGACCGCTGTAAGCTGAAGGAGTTCTTGTTTGACTCCTACCTTCATCCTAGCGGAGAGCTGCCGCAAGTACTTGGCTTCTCTAATTCTGCCGAACAGTCTAGCTATCTCAGAGAACGCGTAACTGAGCCATGTGGCAACTTCGGTGAAGCTCCTGAGATCTCCGGGCTCTACACCGTAAGTCTCCTCGATGAGACCTTCCGGCGCCTCACTAAGCCACGCTCTCAGGACAGCCGCCATCTTAACAGCGGAGAACCAGTTCACGGCGATCTCTATCGGGAGCTCTTCCGGTGGCAGTAGCGGCTCTAGCTCCTCCAGAATCTCCTCTACCCTCTCCGACTCGCGAGCGCGGACGGGAGCGCGATACATGTCTGGTAGGAGCCCGATTAAATGAAGAACTGAGACCTCCAAGCTGTCCTCCCTGATAGACGTCATTCTCTCCAGTCCCTTAGCCATCATGACCGCGGAGACAGGATCTATGTAGAGCTGCGACGTCCTAACCCCGAATCTGGTGGCTGCAAGGCGCCCACCCGAGGTGCTCTCTACGAAACCTTCTCTAATCAGGAAGTCTAGCGATGATGGAATTAGGCCAGCCATAGCGTGCTCACCTCTCTGGACGTACAGCAGCGTCTTCTTTACGAATTCTGTTAGATCAGACGACTTTATCGGCGACTTCAGCACTATCAAGGAGAGCAGGTGGGTTCTGAATTTACCTGGATCGTCTAGCTTCGATGTTATGGGTTCCAGGTTGTCAGCCGCGTAGATTACCAACAGCTCTTGGGCCTCTTTTTTGCTGGGCGTCAGGACAATAGCCTCGCCTATCTCGTCAAAGCCGGGCCTGCCTGCCCTGCCTGCCATTTGATGGAATTCCATGACGGATATCGGAGCCGATCTCCCCTTAGTTCTGTCATACCTTTTGTGGCTCCTTATGATGACCGCCCGTGCTGGCAGGTTTACGCCAGCCGCCAGAGTCGGCGTGGCTGCTATCGCGAGAATTATCCCATTTCGAAAAGCCTCTTCGATTTTAACACGGGCTCCGTGACTCAGACCCGCGTGGTGAAATGCCGCACCCAGTCTGACAACCTCAGCAAGCCTCTCAATCACCCTCGATTGTGGTTCCTCTTTCAGAATAGACTCTGCCAAGGACTGAGCCGCTTCTCTGTCGAATTGAACCAGCGTTGACGATATGGCTCTAGCTATTTTCGCGGCGCCTGCTACAGCGGATCTCCTAGTCGGATAGAATATTATGGCCTGTCCTCCGCCCGCTATGGTTCTTAGTGCCAGGTCTACCTCGGGGATGCCGGTCGCTTTACGAATTCTCTCATTTTCCCCATCCGACCATAGTATCTGGCCTGACCCGTATGCGTAGGCCCCTACGCGGAGGGGGACGGGTCTCCAATCGACTGCCACGGGCTCAGCGTCTAGCCAATTTGAGACCTCTTCTATGTTGCCAATGGTCGCGCTCAGCGCTATCCTTCTAACCGAGGGGTTTGCGTCCATCAGTTTTGCAACGGTCATCTCTATTGTTGGGCCCCTCTCGGAGTCGTGGACGAAGTGGATCTCATCAAAGACCGCCGTGGTCAGCTCGCTAATCCAGGAAGGCCCGTGCCTGAGTATTGAATCCAGCTTCTCGTAGGTTGTTATGATTAGATCGTGACGCCCCAAGGGTTCTTCGGATGAGTCGTAATCTCCCACCGAGACCCTGACGGAGAAGCCTAGATCTCCGTACCTCTTCTTGAACGAGTTGTACTTCTCCGAGGCTATGGCCCTAAGAGGCACTACGTAGACGGCTTTACCACCTTCGAGCAAGTCGTTCACCATGGCCATCTCCGCCGCCAGGGTCTTTCCGCTAGCCGTTGGAGAAGCAAGTACGAAGTTTCCGCTCGTAACGAGTCCTCGCTTGGCCACTTCCTCCTGCGGAGGGAAGAGCTTGGTTACCCCCCACTTAGCGAGCACCTTAGCGACGTGTTCTGGGAGCAGTTCGCTTAGATCCATTTGTAGCTCCCTAGCTACCTCTTAGGTACGGGCTGCCGGCCTCAGGAAGCCCGGCCTAGGCGAGTATATCAGCCCATTCTCCTTGAGCACCCTGATCTCCCGCTTGATTATGCGCTCCTCGATCTGGAGCGCTTCAACGGCCGATTTGATGAATTCATCTTCCGAGACCATTCTGGACTCCGCTTTAGAAGCCATCTCGTTCAGCAGTTTCAGCAGCTCTTCTCTCCTCTTCACCGCAGACATGAAGGGACCAACCATGACCCCGCTTATGTCGTACACGCCAGCCACGACATCGAGGCCTACCTCAGTGAGCATCTCTCTCATCAGCTCAACGGCAACCCTAGCGTCCTCTTCCGTTACGTATGACCTAAGGAACATCCTGGCGCGGGCCTCAGCAAGGCGTATCAAAGCCTCAAGCTGTCTAGCCGTCAGGGGGATTGGCAGCGGTCCTTCCGTCTCTGCTGACAGCTTTCCTACCTGTCTTCTCATTTCTAAGTAGAATTCTTTGATCACTTTAGATGCTTCTTCAGTCATCTGGGGGCGAACTCTCTGCTTAGCGTACGCTATGTACTTCTTTAAGAGGTCAGGCGGAATAGCCGGTTCCACGCTCGGATTCGTGCCCATCCTAGCCCTCAGTATGTGATCTGCCACTCCAGCGTCCAAGTCCTCTTGAGGTTCGTCTCTTATGAGGAATATTAGGTCGAATCTCGAAAGTATTGTCGCAGGGAGGTTAATGTTCTCGGCAGGACTTCTGAGCGGGTCGTACCTCCCGTACTTGGGGTTCGCCGCTGCTATGATTGTCGTCCTTGCGTTCAGCGTGGCCACGATTCCTGCTTTAGCGATCGAGATAGTCTGCTGCTCCATGGCCTCATGAATGGCCCGCCTGTCATTCTCATTCATCTTATCGAACTCGTCAATGCAGGCAATGCCTCTATCTGCCAGCACTAACGCGCCCGCCTCTAAGGTCCAACCGCCTGTGGCAGCGTCTCTGACGACGGCCGCCGTGAGGCCAGCAGCTGTGGCTCCCTTACCAGTCGTGTAAAGGCCTCTTGGGGCTATCTGAGCGGTGTACTTCAGGAGTTGGCTGTTATGGATTATGAAGCCGTTCGCTACGAAGTTCCGATTGTTGGGCACCTCCACATCGTAGACCCACCCATCCCCGTGCACTACTCTGATAGAGGCTATCTCGTCCCACGCCACGTCAGATTCGGCTAGCATCCGGAGATAGGCCAGTTCTCGCCGTATCTCTCTATTCGCTGGGAAGGGACCTAGATCCTTAGCGGCCCTTTCTAGCTCCTCGAGAATTACCCTCAGCCGGTTCCTTGGGATGTGGGAGAGCCCTTTCTCGTATCTAATGAGCGTTGGCGTTGGGATTCCAATCTTAGATCTTGGAACGCCTAGGTTCTTCCTAAGTTTGGACAACAGCGCGCCGACGTAAGGAATCCTATCAGCCTGATCGTCAGCCTTCTTTTGCGTGGCTGACTTTGCTAGAGGTTCCGGTACTGGCCCTCCGGTGAGTTCGTTCTGAAG
>JAVCBV010000130.1:0-6415 GCA_037917695.1 Thermoproteota archaeon
GGAATAAGGGTCTCGTGGTCGACAGCCATCCTTGGTGGGCTGAGAACCTTGAGGAGGGATTTAGAGAAGCTAGCCTCCAATCTAGGCGAGGGTGAAGTGCTAGTTATTTGGGGGCGTCCTCCAAAGCATGCTGTAGTGAGAATTAAGTGATTTGAGCCTCTTTGATACATCTTGAGATCCTAAAGCAGGCTCTTAGCTGTTATCCCCCTCCTGATCAACGAGCTTGGAAGAATCCTGGCAGCGAGCCTCCACGTTGTTGTAGTGGTCATCAGGAGATCTGCCACGCGTCGATACACGAGAGCGCGCGTCAAGAGAACTCCCAAAGCTCGTCTGAGGGATTTCTCGTACGTCTCGCCATCTCCCCCGCCGAGGATGGCGTCAACGGCTAGGATGCCTGCTATCATAGCTGTGTTGATCCCTCCCCCGTTAGACGGTATGCAGGTTCCTGCTGAGTCTCCTGCCAACAAGACCCTCCCAACGTGTACCCTTCGCCTTAGGCCGGAGACTGGGAGGAACTTTCCCAATGGCTCGCTTGAGGGAGAGGAGCCTTCCAGCTCTGGGAGGGATGCGAGCATCTTCTGGAAGAGGTTGAGCGTAGAGACTCTCGCTGGCACCGGGTGACCCAGGCCCACGTTCGCCTCATCGCCGCCCCGGGGGATTATCCACGCATATCCCCGCGGGGCCACTCCGGGGTCAATCCACATGAGCAGCCGATCCTTGGGATAGCTCACGCCCCTTAACCTCTGATTGACAGCCAACGCAACTTCTGCCTGCTCACCAAGTCCTACGAGCTTAGCCGACGTCGACACTGTTCCGTCGGCTGCTATGAGCCACTTGGCTTGAAGATCGACGGGCCCCTGGCTAGATCTGAATCTGGCTGCGACGGAGTTCCCTTTCTGGCTCAGACCAATCAGGTTGTGCCCCGTAAACACATCCGCCCCCGACTTCTTAGCTCTCTCGATCCACCTGCGAATGAATTTCTCTCTGTCGATCACCAGAGCCGAGAACTCCAGTTTAACCTGCCTTTGTAGGCCTAGCCTAATCTCAATCGCGGTTATCTCGTTGATCTTCACTCCAGGCTCCTCGACCGGACCGTACGTGTACTCTAGAGCCCATTTGAATTTGCTTGAAATCGCCTCGTAGCCCCAGTCAATCGTGGGAATGAACTCCCCACAGATTACTGGTCTTCCGGGTACCTTTTCCCTCGTGAGAAGGGCCACAGCCAGCCCTCTCTCTGCCGCATAGCAGGCAGCGGCGGCACCAGCTGGCCCCGAACCCACAACGAGAAGATCATACGCGCTCAAGCGAGACACCGCCAAAGCGGTTGAAAAATTGGGAGTGGATTGGAGGCTCAGGACTCCTTCCAGAGATGCATGAATGGAGCGTATGCCCGCTTGTATGCTTCTCCAGATTCTAGGGCCTTGGCGTCCCTGCGGTACTTGCTCTCAGGCCCTATTAGGTGCTCTCCACGCGTTCTGGCGTATTCCTCCAACGAGACGCCAAATTGCTTCTGTATATAATCCCTGTACAGGTCTGGGAGCACGTTAAACGTGCAGAACGGAATTATCCTCCCGTCTGGAACCAGATAGTGAATGTTGCACCTCATGACTCTCTCGACGTCGTAGTTGTACAGATCCATGAAGTGCATCATGCCCAAGAACAGGGACTTGTAGTGGAACTCGCCCAGAGCCGCGTAGTCTCTCCTCAGAAAGACTTGCCTCATCAGCCCTAAGACATTAATGCCCTTGGGCTGTTTGGTCTTGTCTATGAATCTAGATAGGTTCGCTGCGATCTTGAGGGCTGTTATCCATTTGTTAGCCCCGGACTTCAGCTCCTCGACCTTCTCCAAGACGTACTCTCTGAACCCTTCCACATCTATGAACTCGGTTATTGGGACGAACCTCTTGACGACCCTGGAGCCGTCAACATGCTCGTACTCTGGGAAGACATACGTGGCCGCCCCGCAGGCCGGATGGTTAGTCATCCTAAACTGAGGCTTCCCGGTCAGCGCCTCGACTAAGTCGCTGATGAACGTTACGAACGGAACAGGGTACCAAGCGTCCATTGGTATCTGTCCATCGGTCTGCTCCTCTATCAGCTTGATTACCTCTGGGATGGTGATCCTAAGCCTTTCCCTCTCGCTTCTCGGAACTCGGCCCGTGAGTGAAATGGGTTGGAAGTTAACGCCCCTGACGATGTCTATGTTGAGCGCCGCAAACTTGATGATCTCTCCCAGCTCGCCGGTGTTTAAGCCCTTGATTACGGTTGGAACAAGCACTATGCTCGTCATTCCTGACTCGCGAGCGATGTCAAGTATGTACGGCACCTCCCAGTGGTTCTTGGGGTTAGTCCTGGGTGAAACGCCATCGAAGCTCAGGTACATCGTATTCACTCCGGCCTCTCTAACCTGCTTCATGAGCTCAGGCTTCTTGAGGAACATTATTCCGTGCGTGTTCAGCTGAATGTGCTTCACTCCCTCTTCCTTGATGATCTTGACTATCTCAACAAGGTCCTCCCTCAGAGTTGGCTCACCACCGGTGAGCTGAACTGCTAGACCCGGTACGGGCTTCTCACTCCTAAGGGTCCGAATCATCTGTCGTATTTGCTCTAAGGTTGGCTCGTAAACGAAGCCAGCTCTCTCTGCGTAAAAGAAGCAGTACCAGCACTCAAGGTCACACCGATTCGTGAGGACCAAGTTGGCCAGCGCCGTCATGTCCCCGTGAGCAGGGCACAATCCACAGCTGAATGGACAAGGGGCTGTCATGGGTACCAGGGGCTCCACTCTCATCGCGGGGACTTCGTATCTCATTGCCTTCTCGTAGAAGGCGTAATCTCCCCAGTAGATCTCCTCGATCTCCCCGTGGTCCGGGCAGACCCTCCTGATGAAGACCTTCTCTCCTCTCCTGAACACCACTGCTGGCAGGAGTCTATAACACTCAGGACAGAGCGAAAGAGTCTTCCTAAGGACGCTCTCTCCAGGTCGCAGAGGAGGAGTAAGTCCTCCTATGGGAATTTCTCTCTCAGCGACTCTTATGACCTTCTCTGTAACGCTCTGCTCCACCATATTTCATCCAACCTCCCTTGAGCCAGATCTTTTTAGAGCCTGAGGTTCAGATTTCCAAAGTAGAACAGTGATAAGTAATTAAAGTCTGGCAGGTCTAAAGAGCGCTTGGAGCCTCTGGAGTGTGTAGAAAGTCGTTAGACTTGTTGCTCATCACGGTTAAGCCTATTCTGGAGGGAGGTCTCCTGTGCCAGGCCGGCGAGAGTTAAACGTGCTGAGGCTGGCGTCCGACGCCGCTGTGAACCTTGGGCCGACTAGGGGAGACGATCCCGAGCGATTGTACTCTATCGCAAAGGCAGTAATTCGAGGAGAGGAGAGGTTGGAGAGCTTCAGCGGTAGAGATAGAACGTTTGCAGAGATGTGCGTATCGTACCTAGCGGGCTGGAGCGAGCTGACTCGCTTTCTAGAGGAGAAGATAGAAGAGCTAGACGAGGGTCTCCTCACCGGACTCCTCCTAATGCTGACGGATCTTGCCGCCAGCACCCCCAGGGAGAGGGTCTTGCAGGACGCAAGGGAGTGGTTAGAGGATGTAGAGATCGACAAGAGAATTGCGGCCACGAAGGTATTGACCGTAATCGGGAGAGACGAGCCAGACCAAGCTGTCTCTCTGCTCCGGGAGACTCTAAACCGTGACCCGATCAAGAGGGTACGTCTGTCCGCACTTAGGGGGCTGTGGAGCATTGCCGAGAGCAGGAAAGATGTCAGAGAGAGAATTACTGCGATATTAGCTTCCGCGCTTGGTAGTGAGAGGAGCGCAGAGGTGCGGGCGGAGATCCTCTCTGCACTGCTCTCGCTGATGGGTGATTAGAGCCAGGGTATGCCTCATCGCCATTAAATTTGATCGGGCGGCCTCGTACGCTGGGGGTGAGCCTTGGGAACCCTCGCCTACTTTGGCCATGCTAATGTGGTGATTGAGAGTTCGGGGCTCAGAATCGCATTCGACCCGTGGGTGAAAGGCAATCCTGCGTACCCAAAGGAACTCGAGATGCCTGAAGGCGTACATGCCTACATAGTAACACACGGACACTCCGATCATGGCCTCGAGGACGCGATAAGACTCTCCAAGGAGCGGGGAGGAAAAGTTGTTGGCATATTCGAACTCGCTAATTTCGCCTCTGAGAAGGGCGCAGAGGCCGTTGGGGCCAACATAGGGGGTCCATTCAAGGTCGGAGACGTGGAAGTCATTCTTACAGAGGCTCTTCACAGCTCTCCACTGGGCGCGCCTACAGGGGCTGTGGTTAAGTTCCCAGACGGGTTGACAGTCTACCACGCGGGAGACACAGGTATCTTCCCAGGGATGAGCTTGATAGGGGAGCTCTATTCCCCAGACTTGGCTATCCTCCCCATAGGAGGGCACTTTACCATGGGGCCCAGGGAGGCAGCAAAGGCGATTGAACTTCTGAAGGTCCAGAAGGTAGTACCCATACATTACGCCACGTTCCCAGTGCTCTGGGGAACTCCGGCTTTGCTGAGGGAAGAGCTGAAGGCAAGAAAATTGGATGTCGACGTGATAGAGCTATCTCCTGGCTCCTCAGCGGGGCTATAGCCCCGCGCCTTTTTTAGAAGGCCTCTCTCGATTTCCAGCGGAATGGCCCTCGAGAGTCACCTCATCGTCGAACTCTATCAAGTCGCAGAGAGTGAAGTCTTAGACTCTCCAGAACTCATGGAGCGTCTCTTGCGAGAGCTGGCCAAGAGACTCGGCCACGAAGTTCGAGCAATCCAAGTCCACGAATTCGAGCCCTACGGAGTCAGCGCGCTGCTCCTGACGGAGAAGGGCTACGTGGCCGTTCACACGTGGCCAGAGCACGAGTACGCAACTGCTAACATAGTCGGCTTCTCCCTTGAGGAGGGAGAGGAGGATTTCAGCTGGATCTCCAGTGCCTTAGAGTTTCTTAGAGAGAGGCTCAAGCCCGAGTTTGACAGCATCGTTGAGATTAAGAGTGGACGCGTAGGGAGGCGCCGACCTTGACGGAGGTTGGCAAGGGCGTAACTGAGAAGCTGAGGAAAGCCTACGCTCTGTTTCTAGAGTATGATAGGAAGTCAAGCATAAGAGCAGCAACTACGTATTACGGTAAGAGCGTCGAAGAGGCAGAGCGAGCGTGGAGTATCCTCTACAAACCCTCCTACTTCGAGTTCGAGTCGCTAGCATACAGGCTACTTAGGCTGGGCCACGTTAGGGGTCTGGTTAGGGCCGCCCTCATTCTTCCTGAGAAAGCGCTAAATGTGGCTCGAGCCCTTGAGGAAGTTGGCATCCTTGAACTCCTGGACGACGGAAGCGTGAAAGTCGTCATAGAGCCATTCAGAATTAGAGATCTTGATCCCAGCCTATTAGATATCGTGCCCGAAATCAAAGCCGACTTTGGACTCGATCAGCTTCAATGTTCCCGAGAAAGCCTCCTGGCAAGGATTTCAGAGATAAACAAAGATCTCCCCTTGGATGGCAAGACTGTTGCGTTGATGGGCGACGACGACTTCCAGAGCCTGGTGCTGGCTGGCAACTTCGACGTCAAGGTCACTGTCTTCGAGCTAGACGAGAGAATACTCGCTGCCATCGCTAAGATAGCTGAGAGGAAGGGCTTCTCAGTAGAACTCGTCAGGCACGACCTGACGAAGCCTCTCCCAGAGAAACACAAGAACTCGTACGACCTGTTTCTTGCTGACCCAACCTACACGCTGTCAGGCATAGAGACCTTCTGCCTCAGGGGCTGGGAGGCCTTGGTGAAAGAGCGAGGACGGAGAGGTTACGTTAGCTTCCTTCCAGATGAGCTTGGTAAGAAGCTGTCGAGGGTCTTTCAAAGCATATCGACCCTAGGGTTTTCGATTGAAAGGATTGTCATTGGTCTAAACAGCTACATCGTCGAAAAGGACAGCCCGATATACAGACTGGTTAACGAGGTGACTGCAGAGATGAAGAGACCAACACAGCTGACGGAGAGCGTAGTTGCCTATCTGAGCAACCTGTACGTGCTCAAGCTTGAAGACCCAGATGCCGGAAGGAGCTTCAAGCCCTCTCCCGCTCCAATCTACGATTATTACGCGCTCGATTGATCAGAGAGGCCTCAGACAGCCGAGCAGCGCCTGACATTATATCCAGCTCCGATATAATGCGTCCGACGAGGTAATTAGGCCTGGCTTCGTCTATCTCAACAGAGTAGAATCTTCCAAGCCGCACGTCCTCGCCCCCAATCGCTACAGCTCTATAGAAGTCGGTTCTCCCCTGGTAGCCCTTCTCAGTCCTCTCCAACGCTAAAACTGTGAGCTCCTTCCCAACGAACTTCTCGTTCGCTCTCAGCCCAATCTCTCGCACGAACTCAACCAAGATCTTGCTCCTCCGCTTTTCATAACGCATATACT
>JAVCBV010000007.1:0-6373 GCA_037917695.1 Thermoproteota archaeon
GGTGAGGAGGAAGAGGGAGCCAGGAGCTGGGCTCTGGGCCATACCCGGGGGTCACGTGAGGCTCGGCGAGACCCTCCAGGAGGCCTGCGAGAGGGAGCTGCTGGAGGAGACCGGCCTCAATGTTGTGGCCCTCAAGCCCATATTTGCATTCGACTACATCGAGAGGGACGAGGAGGGTAAGGTCAAGTTCCACTACGTGGTCGTCGACCTGCTCTGCAGGCAGATCGGCGGTGGGCTCAAGCCGGGGGGCGACGCCAAGGAGGTCAGGTGGATCCCGCTAGAGGAGGCCCTCAACCTCAAGCTCACCTCGTCAACCAGGAGGCTCATCGAGGAACTCCTGGAGCCCTTCACGATAGTGGTGAGGAATAGAGACGTGGAGAGAGTCCTCATCGGAGCGCCCATGGGGCACGAGCACGTCAGGACGGTCTTCCTGCTTAGGGGCGGCTCCAAGATAGTGTTCCAAGAGGCCACGATGGAGAACGTGGCTAGGGCCATAGTCAACGTGGAGATGCACCCGACGCGGAGGGCTCTAGCGCTGAGGCTGAAGGAGCTGAGCAGGGAGGAGAGGAAGCCGGAGTATGACAGGCACCAACTGATTGAGGAGGAGCTGAGCGAACAAGAGATAATCGAAGAGATCACCAGAGCGCTTTCTGAAGGAGTGGAGGAGTCTGAGCAACCTTAATTTATAAAAGCTGTAGGAACTATAGATTCTGTAAATGCCTACTACGATTCAGGTCAGCGAGAAAACCAAGAGAGAGCTGTTGAAGTTTGCATCTGAGCTACAGGCAAGGCTCGGCAGGAGAGTCAGCTTCGATGAAGCGATAATGACGCTGCTCGAAGAGAGGAGACGCGTCAAGCTAGCTACGGAGAGGTTAAGGTCCATGAAGGGGATCCTGAAGGGGAAGAGAGAGGTTGTGGAGTCCTTGATCAGGGAGTTGAGGGCTCAGGAGGAGGAGAGGCTTGAGCGCCTGCAGAGATCTGCCCAAGAGGCTGTCAATTGACTCCAGCGTGCTTCTCGCATACATGCTGGGAGAGGATCTAGCCGACTTGGTCGAGGAATGCATCCTGTTCTCTCGCAGAGAGGTCTACGTCGCCAGGATAGTCCTCGCAGAGACGTACTATGTGGTGTGCAGGCTGAGCGGGAGGGATGTCGCCAGAGATCTGCTGGTGTCGCTCAGAGAGAGCGGAGTCATGGAGGTGGTCGGAGACGATTCGCTCGACGTGAGGGCTGGGGATATCAAGTGCACAAGGTCCATCTCCATAGCAGACTGCTACGTCATAGCGTTGGCTGAACTCGTCAGAGGGACAGCCGTGTTCGCTAAGCGTGAGAGGGAACTTGAGCAGGAGCTGGAGAAGGAGCCATTTGGCGTTGATATAGCCTTCTTGGAAGACTATCTGAAGCGCCAGCCTCATGGATAGCTATGTAGAAATCTCCTCTGAGTTCTAGCTCCCCCTCCACTGCCGAAGGTTCTGATGTACACGAGCGTACAATTCTCTGAGCAACTCTTCCCCGCAGGATACGCCTATCGCTTCTAAGAACTCGCTGTCTATGCTCAATCTGACTGGGTCTATCTCGCTGGGGTCGTACTGCTCGGGCAGCCTCCTCAGCTCCCTCTCAGAGTACCTGTCGAATATCTCCGCAAGCCTCTTGAGAACCTCGGGCTCCAGCTGAGTCACGTCCAGCACGGGCTGGAGCCTCCAGTGCGTCATCTTCAGGCTCATGAACATGCCCTCCGTCTCCGACCTGTTGGCCAAGACGGACAAGATGCCAAAGGTTGTGTTGAGCCAGAGGCAGAGCGCCTTCGCCGCAGCCTCACCTCCATCTCTCAGCCTCACAGCGTAGAATATGTTGGAGAGGACCGGCTCTCGCGAGTACGTGGAGATCACGTGGGCGGTGTTCACTCTTATTCGATCTGGGACCAGGAGCCTGCTCGAGAAGCTCGCGAAGAGCTCCCCACCCCTTCTCCTCGGCACTATCCCCGAGTTCGGCTCCACGGCCATCTTAGTCCTCACGGCCTCGTCGCCGCCGTAGACTGCTGGGAACGTCCCGGGCGCTCCGAGCCTGGCTCTGGTGAAGTTGTCGTGAAACTGATGGCGGTCTATTCCTATCGAGGCAATCTCTCCGAGCCTCCTCATCGGGATTGTCCTGCCGAACAGCTCACCGGAGAGTATGCCGTCGGCGACCTCCACCAGCCCAGGGTCGGGAAAGGCCGCCAGGGCGCCCCAGTTGGCTATCCTCTGCCTGAGCTTCCTCTTGTCGACGACCCTCACGTAGGCCTCTGAGCCGTTGAGTTTGAGGCACCCCTCCTCCCTGAGGATCTTCATCGCCAGAGCCCTCGCCTCCAGAGAGGTCTTGGGCTTCCTCAGCAGTACCGTCACCCTCGTCCTGCCCTCTTCGGACTTGCGCTTCGTCGCCACGATGAGGACCTCGCTAAGGCTCGTGGACTCTGAAAAGTTGTAGCCTCCCGCTCCGTCGTAGCTTAGGACAATGTGGTCGACGTTGAACTCCTCCAGAAGGAGCGCTCTAGCCAAGAACCAGCTCACACCCGTCAGCAGCGATTTGGGCAGGACGAAGGCTATCCTGCCTCCTTCCTCCACGTACCTAGAGGCGAGGTAGAGGAACAGGAGCCCCTCGCCAGCATGCCCTATGTTTAGCAGCTCCTTCAGTTCAACGCCCAGCCCTCGGTAGGCGCTCCTGCCTATAGCCTGGAGGTCTCGCCTGACGAGGCCTCTGACCCTCCCATACTCTCGCATCACGGCGCCTCGCACCTCTTCGTCCGGTATGAAGCCGAAGAGTCCGCCTTCGCTCCTCCCGCCTCTCCCGGTGGCCCTCGTGAATGGAGGGTTCATTATGATTAGCGAGAATCCGTCTGGAATGCTCTGTGGCAGGCCACCCTCGTCCACTATGGACGCTCTCTCCGCCAAGTACCCCTCTAGGTAGGGCAGCAGGTGTGGTATCGTCCTGCCGAAGAGGAACATGAGAGAGCCCAGTACGACCCTCCCATCTTGCCTGCCGAGGGGGACGGCGAACGTGTTGATCCTGGACACCATGGTCTCGGGGTTCTGGAGGGCCAGGTGAGTTGCCGTGACCTGAGAGGCGTACCTCAGAGCGTCAAAGCCCCAGAAGAGGTCCTCAAGCGCCCTCCTGTGGAACTCCGCGAGGTCCACTTCACCTCCCTGGCCAAACCTTTCTCTGATGTACAGGTCCTTCAGGGCTGAGTAGGCCGCTATCAGGAGCGTCCCACTGCCGCAGGCGAAGTCACACACCCTCGGGCCGTTCGGCTGACTCAGCGCCTCCCACCCGTCCGTGAAGACGGCCAAGTAGGCCAGCAGGTACGCCGCCGGAGTGGTCGTGAAGTACGTCGCGAAGTTCTTCCTGACAGCCCAGTCGCCGACCACTCTGTGGTAGACCTTCCCGGAGAAGTCCCTCCTCAGCAGGGTTCTCTTGGAGGATATCCTCGCGGCGCACTCTGTCAGCCTCTCCAGGACTTGAGCCAGAGCGTCTGGAAGCGCGTCAATGACCTGGATTGCAAGGTCGTAGATCGGCCTATAATCCACTCGATAGATTGACTCAAACGCCTCCCTCAACCCCAGCCTAGGTCCATGCCGCCTGACCAGCGACATGACGTCGGGGAGCCGGTGGATCGAGTGAACCGACTGGTAGAAGGACACGCTGAGCACAAGGGTCAGCGCGGCCTTGGCGTAGATCAGCTCGCGAATAGCCCTGTAGTCCCCGACAGACAGGCCGTAGAGCCTGTAGAATATTTCGTACAGCCTCCTAGCAACGGCGGCCTCCCTGTCCAGCGAGGTCAGGCAGCTGGCAAAGTCGTCTATGAGCCGCTCGAGCTCCCCAACGGCCTCCTCCACGTCTTTCTCGGCTATCACAAATTGAGAGGCGTCGTACATGAGGGAGACCAAGTCAGGCAGGCTTACGGTAACCCACTCCGAAATCGGACGCGCCTCAACCCGCTTTTCCTCTAGCCAAGCCCTCAGAGTGCCTGAGATATCCTCTGGAACCACCAGCTTGACGTCGAATGTTGAACTTCTGAGGAGGTCCAGCAGCTCGGCGTCGCTCGCGTCTGGAAACTCCTTGTAGTGGATGGCCACGCCAAAGTCTCCCAACCCCTCCTCTATCCTCCTCCTGACGTCTCTCTCAGCGTCAGCCTTGCTGTAAGAGCCTTCCAGCACCACCTTGACCCCATTTACGAACACCATCACGTCGAGACGGTTTGGCGAGTGTATGTGCTCGCTGACTGCCAGCAGGCCGAGTTCTTCGCTCAATATGAGAGCAAGGAGAACGTTGAGCTTGCCCTCGTAGGCCCTAGTCCTCATTCACTCAGTGGGCGGAGTGGGAATCCTTTAACCGCTCCCGAGGCCGGGCTCGTCGCTCACTTGACTGGGAATCCGGCCTCTCTCAGAGCCCTCAGAAGAGCCTCTGGCCTCCTGCTGGAGACCCAGACCTCCCTGAAAGGCCCAAGGGGCGTCTTGACAGGCTCTCTCAGCCTGAGGACTACGGCGTGGCCCCGGCCCACGACGAACTTCAGCGCATCTCGCGAGACCCTCGGCCCCAAGCTCAGGGAGAGCGTTCCAGCCTTCCTCGTGGAGACAGATTCGACATCGACGGCGTATATCCTGAGGGCCGATCTGGCGAAGAGTATCATGAGCGCTCCCCTCTCGACCCTGAGGAGCACGGTGCCGTAGAAGCTCAGCAGGTACACCGTGCTGGCGCCCAGAAGGAAGACGAAGAACAGGCCAGGCAGAACGGCCGTTCCAGCCCCCAGCTCAACAACGGCATAAATCAGAGCGAGTAAGAGGGCCAGCGCGGGCGCGGTCAGCAGAAGGATAATCCACACACTCACGGATACCTTCTCAGAGTATATCTCTCTGCCAGCCGATCGGACCCCTTCGCTCAATCTCAATAACTCATCGGCAGCGACTGCGATATAAGGATCGGACATTCATGCAGATTTGCGGTCACGCTACTCCCAGGGCTGTAGTTCCACGTAGCCCAAGTTGGTCACGGTGAGGGTCTCCACCATCCTCATCCTTTCGCCCTCTCACTCCTCAACGTATTCCCTGGTGCTCTCCCAGCCCTGCTCCCTTATATCCCCAAGAACCTTCGGGCGTTGTCTCTGACGAGGGCCGCCACGATGTCCACATCCACGCCCAGGCTAGCTAGGTGGTGCGCGACCTTCATGACTGCCAGCGGGTCGGACTCCTCCCTGCCGCAGTCACTGTTGACCACCATCCACAGGAACCGGTCCTCGCCCGTCTTGAGGGCTTGTGCCACCTGATCTTCGCTTAGCTTCCCGGGCTGAACTGTTAGGCCGACGTAGTGACCCCTGGGAACCTGCCCGACTAGATCTGGGGTCAGGTGGTCTATCAGCACCCTCTCGGGAGGGAGCCTAGACTCAGCCAGCAGCCTGAGAGCGAGCTTCAGGGCCGGGGCCTTGTTCACTCTCGGAGTGTGCACGACCACGGGCTTGTCGAGCCTATCCGCTATCTCCAGCTGCTTGAGGAAGAACTCCTTCTCGACTTCAGACCCCGTCTCTATACCGACCTCCCCCAGCACGTTGGCCTCGGGCAGGAACTCCTCGACGTACGCCAGGGCATCCGACCTGCCTGTCTTGGGTATGTTCCTAGGGTGCACTCCGACACCTATTATCGGCCTCAGCCCAGCTCTCCTGAGCCTCTCGACCTCAGCCTCCACGAGCCACGTGAAGAGATCTCTGAGCGTCGAGGCAGAGCTGGGCCTCACGGGGACGTAGGAGAGGCAGGCCGCAGCCTGGTAGCTGGCCTCTACCAGCATCTTGAGCGTGGTGAAGTTGCTGAACTGGTGGTGCGAGTGCGGGTCCACGTAAGTCGGGAGCGCCGTACCGAACATCTGGTTGCTCATCCCTCTCCATGTAGAAATGCGTTTCGGCCCCGCCCTGAGGTCGAAACTCCGCTCTCAGCCCTCCAGCTCTCCAGGCTTCCTGGAGCCGTACCTCTTTATGACCTCGTGAAAGCTGTCCCTGACGGGCTTGTAGGCCCTCTCGAAGAACAGCCTCTGGCTCAGCAGCACGTCCCTCGGGAAGGTGGACAGGTAGTTCAGCGCAGCCCTCCAGGCGACCTCGTAGGGAACGGCGGAGCTTATCCTGGCGGCTATCTGCCTGTCGTAGTCCTCCGGCCTCTGGACCTGATCTCCAATGGCGAAGTAGCCCGTGTCAGAGAGATAGGCTACCTCGTCGCCCAGCGACTCGACCTTGGGCTTCTCCTCCCTCTCCTCCTCAGCCTCGAAGAGCGTCCTCTGCCTAGCCCTAGCCGCAGCAGCCCTGCCGACCCTGCCCCCGGTTCTCTTTGCCCATGCGTAGAATATGGCTCTGTTAAGCCC
>JAVCBV010000110.1:0-6333 GCA_037917695.1 Thermoproteota archaeon
GCCTAAGGGAGTTAAAGTGGTCCGCGTGGAGGCTTGAGTCGTGGGGGACTTCGCGGGGGGCCTCCCACGCTTGGCGAGATGAGGGTAAGGGCGGTAGGTCCCTATGGGCAGAGCCTCCCCACGAACTCAGAGCGTCTACACGATCTTCTTGACGAAGGGCGGGTACTTGGTGGCGTCTACTATCCAAGTCGCCAAGCCCCTGAGGAGGTTTATCTCCCGGATCTCGTGCGCGCCAGGGTTCACCGCGAGGGTCACTATTGACCCCTCTGGGACGAGCATGTCGATCATCGCTCTCACGAGCCTGTAGGTGCTCTCTAGGCCCATCAGAGTGGACATGTCGCTGACGTTCTCGACTATCAGGGCCATCTTCTGGTCTGGAGAGAAAATCCTGCTGATGATGCCCAGTATGACGGAGGGATCCAGACCCACCTCAAACTCGCCTGGTGCTAGCTCTTTCGGCGCAGCGGCCCGGCTCGAGCTAACCTGGATTGCTAGGTCGGACTCTGAGATCACGTCTCTGAGGGGGGTTCCCCTGCGAGCGAGCACCACGATCTTACAGCCTGCCTCTCTGAGCCAGGATGCCAAGCTTGATATCAGCTCTGGTGGAGAGCTGAGGGGGTCGAACTCCACAAGTATGACCTCTCCCTCAGGTCTCAGGCTCAGTCCGAACTCTTCCCAGTCGAGAGAGGGCTTCTCCCGCTCCTCGGGAGGGGCGCGCTCCCTGTATGGAGTCGTCCCCAGCGCGTAGTAGCCGAAGCCCGAGAGGGCCACAGCGAAGGCTATCAGCCCGGTTATCGTGTAACCCAAGACGTTGAGGGTCTTGGAGGTCTGCACAACGTCCTCTAGCATGACGTATGATTCGGCCACCACGCCCAGCCCCATCGCCGTGAGGGACGCCTCCATGAGCCACTTGCCCGCGCTGCGCACGCGCCCCCACCTGCCAGCGAGCCTCGCGATAATGACCAGTAGGACTGCTATTATCGCCAGATCCAAGACAAGGTCTTGGTATCGCGGTTGAGGGAGCGGCTCGATCTTGGGCAGCTCCCTCAGGGTCACGGCCAGCAGGACGGCCAGCCAAGATAGGAGAACCCAGCTCGGCCTGATCCAGGGGATCTGCCTCCTGGGGCTCACTATAGTCGCCAGCCTCGACATTATCGACGTGAGGGCCCAGGCTGAGAGCGCCACGGAGAACAAGATGGTCAACAGCTCCAATATGTGGACGTAATGCGGGAGCACGAAGACCGAATCCACGAGCTCAATCAGCAGAAAGTAGGCGAGGAGGGCCAGACCCCAGACGAAGTACCTCCAGTCCCTCCAGAGGAGGGCCTCGAGCCTCTCGATTATGATGAAGTAGAGCAACATCAGGGCGGCCCCCGCCGCCAGCAGACCCACGGCCCTTCCGAGAAAGCTGAGAGGGTAGATCTGCTTCGGTACCCACTCCTGAGAACTCCTGAGGAGAACGACGGTCGCTAGAACTATCCAGAGGAGGGAGGCAGTCTCAGGGATGCCAAGGCGAGGATCTGTTTGCTTAGAAGTCACGGCAGCCATCGACCATTCCTCCTGCTTTATTGTAACCCACCGGGCCGCATGTCAAGTGCGATCGAACCACACGCCGTGACTATCCGAGTGAAGCTAACCATTTTATAGTTTTGCCGTTCATTTTTTTGAACGGCTCCTCATGCCTGCACAGAGCCGGAGGATCGAGCTGATCGGGATAGACCTCCCCACAATGGAGGAAGGTGACGACCTGCCCGAGGCGATCCTCTCTAGGCTGGAGCAGATGGGAATCGAGCTGTCCGACGGGGACGTGCTGGTCGTGGCCAGCAAGGTTGTGTCGAAGGTGAAGGGCTACTGGGTCAGGATCTCCGACGTGAAGCCGTCATTCCGATCGAGGATCTTGGCTAAGATCGCTGGCAGGCCGGCGTGGCTCATTGAGCTGATCAGGCAAGTGGGCAGGGTAGTCCTAATCCTGCCCTTCTCCGAGGCCAGCAGGGGAACTGGCTTCCCTGAGGAGTTCTCTCCCGATCCAGAGGTCGCTCGGAAGATGGTCGAGGAAGAGAAGGCCACCGTGCTGGCCGCGGTTGGGAGTGTGGTCATCACGGATGCGGGGATAGACTGGTCCAACTGTCCCGAGGGCCTCGTCGCCCTGCCCCCTGAGAACCCCGATAAAGAGGCCAGGGAAATTATGGAAGCCATCGAGAGGGCCACCGGGGCCAATGTGGGCGTTGTGATTTCAGACACGGACTTCGCTCCCTTCAGAATGGGCTCCATCGACTGGGCGACGGGAGTGGCTGGCATCGACCCTGTGAGGCGGGCCTTCGGGGAGCCGGACATCTACGGAAAGCCAAAGTTCGGCGGAGTGGACTTGGTTGCCGACGAGATGGCCGCTGCAGCTGCCCTGATTATGGGGCAGGGTTCGGAGGGCGTGCCGGTCGTGCTGATCAGGGGCGCCCCCGTCGTGCTGAGGGGGGACGCCAGCTACAAGATGGTCACCGCGCCCCTCGCCAGCATGAATAGTGCCTTCCTGAAGGGGTTGGTGAAGACGGCCCTGGCCAAGCTGCTCAGGCTGGGGTGAGCGCGCCGAGTTATATCGTCCTCAGGATGGTGGGCGGTCTCTTGGTCACGTCTATGATGTCCGTGGCGAGCCCCCTGAATAGGTTGACGACCCGCTCCTCGTGGGCGCCTGGGGAGAGCACCATGACTATTACGGACCCTTCTGGGATTAGCCTGTCTACGATCGCCCTCACGAGGCGGTAGGTGCCCTCCTCGCCCAGCAGTATCAGCAGGCCAGACATGTCCTCAATTAGAACGGCGAGCTTCTTTTCAGGCGTTGGAACCCTGCCCAATAGCCCGAGCATTATGGAAGGCTCAACTCCTATCTCGAACTCCCCAGGAGCTATCTGCTTTGGCGGGCCAGTTCTGCTTGACGATACGTGGAGCGTGACTGTTGACAGTTCGGCCAGCTTGAACCCCACGTAAGACCCTCGCCTCGTTACCAGAGCCAGAGCGAAGCCGCTCTTGCTCAGCAGGCGGGCGAGCCCCTCCAGGAGGTCTGCGTAAGGCGTGATGGTGGATCTCTCTATCAGTATAACCCTCCCAGAGAGGTTCCCAAGCTGCTGCCACACCTTCTCTGCTATCTCGGTCCCCTCCAGCGCCTCCCGAGGCTCTATGGGGATGGGCGTTCGAAGAGAGGTCGTACCCCACTGGTAGTAGCTGAGCACGGCCAGGGTCAAGCCCAACGTCAGGGCGTCGGTTATGTTCACGCCGAAGATCTTGAGCGCACTCGGTATTCTAAACGCATCGTCGATCAGCGCAAACGCAGAAACCAACGCCCCCAGCGCCAAGATAGAGGCGCCCCCCTCTAAGAGCCACTTGGCTGGCTCCTTAGCCGACCTAACTCGCGTGATGAGCCTTAGAGACGTCAGTCCTGTTATCAGAGCGTATGTAGCGTCAAATATCATCTCAATGCCTTTAGGCGGTGCCAGCGCCTTCCAAGTCCACGGTCTGCTGGCTAGAGTGAAGAAAAAGCGAGCGCAGTCCAAGAAATGGCGATCCAGCTAGGTCTCAGAGATGGAACCTTGTAAACGGGCATGAGAACTCTTGAGGCGTCGAGCAAGGCCTCAGATAGATACCAAGCAGCTATCAGGAGGGAGGAAGCTATAGGTGCCTGCTTGAAGTAGTGGAGGGTCATGGGTACTCGGAATACAACCTCGGTAAGGTCGATCCAGCCGGAGAACGCCAGAAGGATCAGGCCCGCGAGAACGTGCCTCCAAGTCTCTGAAAAGAGTGCCTCCAACTTCTGGCTCCGGATTATGTAGAGTATTGAGGCAATGGAGAAGAGGGCCATCAGGCAGAGAGATCCAATCAGGAAGTCGGCGACGTTGACTGGCTTGGGCTCCCACTAGCGGGAGGTAGAGAGCAAGAGTGCCGCTCCAAAGGCCAACCAGACCGCAATGAAGACCTCTGGAACGTAGGATCTGAGGTCGGCGTCTCTCACATCTCCGCTGGACGGGCTCAAACGCTGACACCTTCTGGGGGTCCGGTTGGGGGTCGGCTCGTCAACTCGATAAAAATTCCGCTTGGTGCGTTGTGGTTCACATACATCGATTCCGTTAAACCTGACGCACTCAGCCCCCCTTGAATTTTCACGACGCCCGGAGATGGCTTGTTGACCGCGTTAGCTCTAAGCCTCTGGGTTGGGCACATCTACCGAGGGCTCCTCGGATTAATAAGCCAGCCCAGATGGTCCCAGCGATGCCCATTGAGAAGTGCCTATACTGCCAGAGGCCAGGGGAGCACTTCGTCCCAAACCTGGGTGGAAAGCTCTGCACAGAACACTTTCTGCGGTACTTCAACAAGAGGGTCAAGAGGGTCCTGAGGAGGATGGGCAGGGGGAAGAAGGTGCTGGTCGGGGTCTCCGGTGGGAAGGACTCCGTAGCGGCGCTCTTCGCCCTTAGGGAGTTCTCGGACGAGTACAACATCGAATTAGGCGCCTTAATGATAGACGTGGGGGTTCCAGGCAACGAAGAGTGCGTCCAGGTGTTTGAGGAGGCTGTCAGGAGGACGGGCGCCAAGAGGCACTTCGTGTCCCTCGTTAACGATCTGGGCATAACTGTGCCAGATGATCCCAGCTTCGCGTGCGTGGTGTGCGGCACCGTCACTAGGTACGTGCTGAACAGAGTGGCCTACGAGGCTGGCTACGACTACGTTGCTACTGGTCATAACCTAGACGACATGGCGTACTTCGCCATAAACAACCTGATGACCCACAACCTCGAGTACCTGAGGTCGATTGACTCCGTGACCCCGCCTGTGCCCGAGCTGAAAATGGTGGGCAGGGTGAGGCCACTCTTCTGGCTCAGCGATCAGGACTCTGAGACCTACGTATGCATCATCGGGGCCCCGAGGTGCTCGTCGAAGTGTCCACACGAGGGGGTGGATAAACAGGCCTACGTGAAGCCTCTGCTGAACGAGCTGAGGGCTATGTGGCCCACCAGCCTCGTTAACATCGTGGACTCCGTGAGAGAGCTTGCGAGGAGGTCTGGCCTCGCTGGACCGATTCGGGAGGGATTCAGGGCCTGCTCCAGGTGCGGGTACCCAAGCAGGACGGAGGTCTGCTCTTTCTGCAGGCTCATCGATAAGCTGGGTGGCAGAGTTCCTGAGAGGCTGGCATGATCTCAAGTAAGCCGCTTATTTTTTACCGCCGACGGTAGGGGAGTTGGTTGGTGGACATATGCCCACCATTGAGTGCTCTGTGTGCGGCGCCACCTTCGAGTTGAGCGAAGAAGAGTTTGAAGGAGAGGTTGAGTGTCCGGAGTGTGGGACTCCGCTCTACGTAATAATCGAAGAAGGCAGCGTCCAGCTTGTGGAGATCCAGGAAGAGGAGGAGGTAGAGTTCGAGGAGTGGGAGGAGGAAGATCTGGAGGAGTTTGAGGAGCTGGAACTTGGAGAACTTGATGAAGATATCGAGCTAGAGTTGGAGGAGTTCGAGGACGAGCTTGAAGGGCTCTGAGGTGGGTGTTCCCTCCTTGCCAGCTATAGAAGCCCCAGCCTGGATGAGGCTGCCTTTAGATCTTCCACCTGGCTGGTACGACCTACACGTCCACACGAGGTGGTCTAGGGATTCGCGGTCGATGGGCAAGTCGCTGGTCAAGTGGGCGAAGAGGAAGGAGTTGAGGGGGCTGGCGGTCACCGACCACGGAGAGACCCTCGGTTACCTAGAGGTAGACGAGTACGCTCGCAAGGAGGGGCTCGTGGCGGTTAGAGGCGAGGAGATAAAGACGTCCGCCGGAGAGCTGATGGCATTGGGAATCAGCGAGTGGGTGAGGCAGAACCTGACTCCGGAGGAGACCATCGACCTCATCCGCGAGCAGGGCGGTATCGTCGTCGTGCCTCACCCAGGTGACAGGACGAGAAAGAATGCGATGAGCTTAGAAGTGGTCAGATCTCTGGCTGGCAGGCTTCACGCACTTGAGGGGGCAAACTCGAGGTCTCCCTCCTCGTACAACTCACGGGCGGCCCAGCTGGCCCTAGAGCTGCGGCTCCCCTGGACCGCGGGAAGCGACTGCCACCTTTCCTTCGAGGTGGGCAGGGGGGCCGTGCTGCTTGGTGAGGAGGGGCGGGTCCTTGCAATAAGGCGTCCTTTGGTCAGCGGGGCTCTGCTGGCGCCGATATCGCACATAATAAAGCTCAGCAGGAAGAGACTGGCGAGGCTCCCCGACTACCTTCACGACGCCTCCAGGGCGCTGAGGGCTCCTGTAGACTCTGTAGTGGCCGCTCTTCCTGGGTGGAGCCTCTGGCTTATTTCTGGAGAAATGGCGTACAGAGTCGCGG
>JAVCBV010000073.1:0-6260 GCA_037917695.1 Thermoproteota archaeon
TCTGGCTGGACGACGGTGAGAGCCCGCCCGACGTCCAAGCGCTCTGGAGGTCCCTCGAGAGGGCGACCGAGTGCGAGGTTTGCGGGTCCGAGGCGCGTGAGCTGGATGAGGTGTGGGAGTACGAGGAGGTCGAGGGCGGCGCGGTCGCGAGGCTCTTGGGGTTCAGGAGCCTCTGCCCAAGGTGTCACCTGGCCACCCACCTTGGCCTGGCGCAGGTCAGGCGGAGGTTCGGTGAGGCCTCCTTCTGGATACAGGCGGTGAACGGCCTGTCTCGGACGGAGGCCGCCAGGCTCGTTGACCTTGCGGTGGAAGCTTGGAGGTGCCTTAGCTCCATACCCCGCTCGAGGTGGTGTTTTGAGCTCCCGGCCCTGGGAGACTCAGAGGACAGGAGGAGGCTGGAGGGGCTGATGACGTCCATGGCGAGGTCTGAGAAGTTCGCGCCAGCCAAGGGTTGGGTGTGGACGCCCCAGAACCCCAAGATCTCAGCTCCCAACGTTCGGAGCGCCCTGAACGAGTACCCCGGGTCTCTCTCGGTGGTGAGCCAGGCCAGGGAGGCCGGCCTCAAGGTTCTGGGCCGGGAGCTGAGTTATGCCGTATCCCTGCTCAGGCGCCCGTCCAGGCTCGACGGTAAACCCACGGTGGTCGGCAAGTGGATCGTCTTCATGTCCACTCGAGAGGCCCTGAGGCTCTTCGAGAGAATCGCCGAGGCCATAGGCTCTGGATCCGTCCCGGCGCTCAGGGCCAAGGTAAGCTGGAGGAGAGAGAACTCCAAGGCCGTCATGGTCTACACCCCCAACTTCCTGAACCCACGAAGCGTGGCTGATGTGGCCAAGTGGCTCGCCAGCCTGGGCGTCTCGGGTAGGATGGTCTACAAGCCCGACGTGTTCACCCTCGCCGGCATCTCCCGGGGTCACCCGAGCCTGCGCCCTCACATATACGAGTTTGAGCCCGCCAAGGTCAGTGTAGGAGGCGCCCTGGAGGCCTGGCTCTGACCCGCCGCGATCGAGTCTAGTCCCGCGAACTCAGGGGTCTCCACCACGTCGAGCCTCTCGTTCTCCGGAACCGTCGCAATTCCCCTCTCGATCACGAACCTCCTGGCCTCCTCCATGGCAGACCTGTACGCCCCGATCAGCTCGTCGAAGCTCTCTGGGTGCCTGGACTTTATCCTCCCCAGCACCTCCTCCGGCGGAGCGTTGGGGCCTATGGTCCTCGCGATCTCGGCCCTCTCCCTCTTCATCCTCTCAAGGTAGTCCCAGCCGAGCTGAAGCATCTCGTCGGAGCTCATCTCTATGCCCCTCAGCTCCAATAGCCTCTCGAACATCTCCCGCCCGATGGCGAACTCCCCCCTCGCCCTGGGGATCGCCTCCTCCTGCAGCCACTTTGCGTGCCTGGCCATGGCCTCCGAGGCCGCCTGCGCGGCGTCCTGCAGCCTTCTTCGGAGGTCGGGGCTCGCGTCGCCAGCCGACTGCACCGCGGCCCGAACAGGGCAGGCGCGTACCTGGTCGACTCGAGGGCTATCTCGACCCAGATCCTGACGAGGTCGGACAGCAGCTCCCTCGACCTCTGCTCGAAGGCTGGAACCTCCTCGAGCCTCGAGGCGACGCTCTCCAGTCTCTGCTCCAGCGGAGCGAAGTCCCTGGCCAGCAGCAGGAATACGCCCTCCCCGACGGTGTCGGGCACGCCGTCGGCCTTCTCCCAGTTCCTCAGCTCCTCAAACTGAAATACGGCCAGGTCCGCCGACTGAAGCGCCAACTCCCTGTCTATTCTCCCCTCCCTCGAGAGAGACTCTGGGGGGATGGATTCAACCTCCTCCCGGAATTCCCTGACGAGCCTCACCTCCTCCTGGAGGTGACTCCTGGTCCCCTCCGGCAGCCGCCCGTCGTGCTCGTGTACGCCGAAGAAGGTCGCCATAACGGGCTCCATCTTAAGGAAGCGGAAGAAGAACTCCCGGACTATCGAGTCGAACCTCTCCTCCGACATCGCAGGCTCCGGCGTGGCCCTCTCGACACGACTTTATTCCTGCCGCCCGCGGCCAAGCGCGCCCCAAGAGGCCTGGATTGGCGGAGGTACTCGAGGGGTACTCGCCTCGACAGCGCTCCTTGCAGGCGACTCGGCCAAAAAGGTGAGTGGGCGAGCTCAGAGTTCCGTGACCTTGAGCTCGACCCAGCTTCCGTTGGGGTACTCGACCCTCATGTAGGTCACCAGCCAGAGGCCGCCCCCGAGGTCTCCGACCTCAACGGTCACCCTGGACACCTCGCCGTAGTCCTCGCTCCCCGGTAAGGGCGACCCCTCGTACCTTACGACGTGCATCCTCTGACCGCCCACAGTCTTGAAGCCGAGATCGCTCCAGGAGACCTCCCAGTGGCTCCTCTCGGCCGCGACCACGTTCGCTGCAATCCCCTCTGAGGTTACTATGGGCCAGAGGACCGTGGTGATAATGCCCCTGCCCGCCTGGTCTGCCAGCGGCCCCGTGAGCACCGACCCGTCTGGCATCTGTATCTGGACCACCGAGCAGGCGGTGGTGTCGAGCCAGAAGTATGCGGTCTGCTCCTCGGCCTCGCTCCCTCGGCCCGTGATCTCGATCTTCAGGGCCTGGACCCCTCCGACGCTCTCCCGACCCTTGACGGCGTATCTGACCTCCATCCAGGTGCCGTTGGAGTCTTCATACCTCCAGCCCCTCTCTTCCACCGTTTTGACCAGGTCACAGAGGGTGCCCTCCGGCCGGAGGGTCACCTGGGGAGGCTGGGTGGTCTCGGGTGGTGCCGTCGTCGCCTCGGGGGGCGCCGTGGTCTTGGGAGGCTTCGTCGTGTGTGGGGGGGCTGTCGTCCTCGGCTGGGTCGTCACGGAAGGGGACGGAGTGACTTCGTGGGGACCTCTGACGGCGAAGTATGCGGCGACGGCCGCCGCCAAGATGACAACAGCCGCCAGAACGATCATCTGCGTCTTTTCCAACTTCATCACCTTGAGGTTTGGTGCGCCTCTCCACAAGCGATAAAAAGCCTACTGGATGGAGGGGCCTCGCGCGCGAAGATACAACCGTAGCTAGTCTAGTCCTGCTCGGTCAGTCCCCTGGGCTTGAAGTCGCCCATCAGCACGAAGAATCTGGCTGACCCGCCTTGACACTCCCATCGGGAAGTTTTACGGCCGTAAAATCCAAGGGCAGGCAATAGTTTAAGGAGGTCAAGCGAGGCGCAGCCGTGTGAAGCGCCCCCCTGTTCTCATACTGGCCGCAGGCAAGGCCACTAGAATGGAGCCATATTCTAGGGAAATGCCGAAGTGTCTCTTCGAGTTGGCGCCAGGCCTGGCGATACTCGACCTCACGCTGCGATGGCTGAAGGAGGAGAAGATAGAGAAGGTTGTCGTAGTCACGAGGCCCAGCCTAGTCGAGGCCTTCCGTGAGAGGTACGGGGACTCAATAGAAGTAGTCGCGACAGACGAGGAGGAGGGCTTCGGCAACCTTTACTCGCTTCGCGTCGGCATGGACGCCCTTGAGAGCGAGGAGTTCCTCCTGCTGATGTCCGACCACATATTCGAGCCTGAGATACTCCGGAGGCTCCTTCTCAAGGGGGGCGCGAGCGCGTTCACTCTCTGCCTCGATAGGAACCCTCCCTGGGAGAAGATAGAGGAGGGCCTCAAGGTCGTCGTCAGAGACGGCAAGGTCGAGCAGGTGGGGAAGCAGGCGCCTCCCTACTATGGAGTCGACACCGGGCTCTTCTACTGCTCCGCCGGCGCTCGGAAGATCGTAGACGAGACCATCTCTGAGATAGGGCCCAAAGCGACCGTGGCTGACGCGCTTAGGAGGGCAATCCGAGACGGGCAGGTCGACTACGTCGACGTGACCGGCTTACTCTGGATGGACATAGACACTCCCGAGGAGCTGAGCGAGGCTAGGAAGATGCTACCTGGCATACTGAGGAGGTCTCTCGTGAAGCCTGGCGATGGCCCCGTCTCGAGGTTCCTGAACAGACCCGTGTCCACCAGGATCTCGGTCTGGCTCTTCCTCAAGGGCTGGAGGGTCAGCGCGAACCTAATCTCGATCCTCTCCTTCCTGACCTGCCTCGCCGGTGCCCTCATGATTCCCCTCGGCAGGCCCATACTTGCGGCAGGGCTGATCCACGGCTCGTCCATTCTCGACGGACTCGACGGAGAGGTAGCAAGGCTGTTTCAGCGCGCCAGCAGGTTTGGGAAGGTGTTTGACGCGTTCTTGGACAGGTACGCGGATCTGGCGATAGTGGCGGCGGGGGCGCTGGCGCTGAGCCCTCTCACACCACTCTGGCAGCTGCTGATAGCCCTGGCGGCCGGGAACGTGTTCATAACGAGCTACGTCTCGCATCTAGCTGGCTGGTCCGAGCATCCGAAGGTGGTGGGGCTGAGATCCTGGAGCCCGGCGGGAAGGGACGCCAGGCTGCTTGTAGCAGCAATATCGGCCTTCTTGGGCAGGATAGACTGGTACCTCGCTTACATGGCCTCCGTGCCCCTCCTCTTCTCCGCGGTGCTGATAGCAGTCGCGACCCGCGAGCCCCCCTTGCCAAAGCCGCCGGCCCCCCCGAAGAGGGAGCCCATCCCTCCAGTACCTGCCAGACCCCTCAGGAAGAGGAGGCTCAGGGCCGTAGAGCGGAATCTCGGCACTCTCCTTGCAAGCGCCATAAAGCTTACTCTTGCTATCTTTGCGATAAAGACCGCGGGGAGGCTTCTGGCGGGCCTCGGCCCGATACCAATGGGACCCTTCGAGCTGGACCCCTCTCAAGTCCTGAGCTTCCTTGAACTCATTGCCGTGGTCTACTTCGGCTACAGGATGCTCATGGCTCTGAAGTTCTTCGTAGACCTGATGTCTGGCTGGCTCGTGAGGAGGATTGGCGTCGTCACCGAGGTGGCGGTGAAGAGGGCATTGGTGGATTTCCTCTACCTGTCGTTCTTGGCGGTCCTCATGTGGGTTGCCCCGCCAAGGCTCCACACGCTGCCGGGTGTGGGGGGAATCGCGGGGAGGCTGGTTCTGCTCCTGCTGTTCGTGTTCTTCGTCTTGATAGTCTATGATCTGATGAAGCTCTTCTACAGGAGCTTCAGGGGAGTCTACGACAGGATGGTAGCTCGGCTGGCCGAGAGGCTGAGGCTCCTCGCGGAAGAGGGGGCTGAAGAGGGACAGTAAGAACTCGAGGAGGGAGCAGCTCAGGCGGCCCGCAGACGCATAGAGATGGCGAGCAGGAGACGCGCGCCCTTTATTTTCATGTTGAATGTGAGCCGTCCGATGCCCACACCCGTGATCATCGTCAACCTGAAGCTCTATGCGGAGTCCGTCGGCGAGAGGGCCGTAGAGATAGCGAAGCGGGCCCAGGAGGTCCAGAGAGAGACCGGCGTCACCTTTGGCATAGCTCCCTCAATGCTGGACGCGTGGGTAGTAGCGCGGGCCGTGGAGATACCCGTGTACGTTCAGCACGTGGACCCCGTGAATCCCGGAGCTCGGACGGGACACGTGAGCCCCAGGCTCCTGAAAGAGTACGGCCTGGCTGGGTCGCTCGTGAACCACAGCGAGAGGAGGCTGAGGCTCGCCGACATAGCGAAGGCGGTCTCCGCCCTAAAGGAGGAGGGCCTGACGTCCATAGTCTGCGCCGGAGACCCCAGGGAGACGCTTGCCGTGGCGGCTTTGGAGCCCACGGCGGTCGCCTTTGAGCCACCAGAGCTCATAGGCACGGGAATCTCCGTATCCAAGGCTAGGCCTGAGGCCGTGACGGAGACCGTCGAGCTGGTAAGGAACCACCACCCCGGCGTGACCGTGATATGCGGGGCAGGCGTCTCCACGGGGGAGGATGTTAAGAGGGCGCTTGAACTAGGCGTGGATGGAGTCTTGCTCGCCTCAGCCGTGGCAAAGAGCCCAGATCCGAGAAAGAAGATGATGGAACTCGCTGAAGGGGCTCTGAGCGCCTTGAGGTAGAACTCCGATCCCTAGCTAATGGTCCGGCAAGAGTGCGTTGATCCACTAACAATCGTGCTAAGACTCTCTCGAACTAATCTCACGCCTTCTGAAGAGCCCGAGTACGTCGGTTAATCTCGGAATGGGCATGGGAACCCGCTCAGAGCACTTGGCGTACTCGAGCGGCCAGTACCTCCTCAGCTCTTTCTCTTCGAGGACTGCCTCCAGGATCCATGTTAGGCTTGACGTAATTGCCAGGAAAGCGCCCACAACGTTGAGAGCGTAGAGCGCCGAGCCCAAACACACCAAAACCATTGCCAAGTAGTATGGGTGCCTCACGATAGAGTAGGGC
>JAVCBV010000112.1:0-6208 GCA_037917695.1 Thermoproteota archaeon
GTCAAGCCCCTCTCTGCAAATTTGGGCAGCCGACTAAAGCCAAAATCCCTCCTAACTCTCTCCTCAAGCCTAGCCAGGCGGCTCTCGAAGTCACTCGGGGGAAGGGAAGATCTACCGTACATCCTGTCGTACAGCGCGCTCAGCCCCGGCTTCAGTCTGTCCAGCACCGGGTAGAGCCTCTTTCTGACGTCTGCCTCCAGCGTCAGAGCTCCAAAGAGAATGCAGGTGGCTCCAGCCTTCTTTGACTCTCGAGCGAGCTCAATGAGGCTTCTCTCATCGGCGGTCAAGTAGGGGAAGACTGGAACTGCGGTCACGCAGGTCTCAATTCCAGCGGCGCTCAGCGCCTCAACGAACTCAAGCCTCCTCTCAGGAGGCGGGGCCCTGGGCTCCAGCGCTTTGGCCAGATTCTCGTCTAAGGTGGTGATGGTCACGTAGACTGCGACACCTGAGTGTTTGGAGAGTTCAACCAGCAGGTCCAGGTCCCTTAGCACTAGATCAGACTTGGTGCCCACCTCAACCGGCCACCTGGCTTCCGCGAAGGCCTCTAACACTTGTCTCGTCAATCTGTAGCCCGACTCAGCTGGCTGGTAGGGGTCGGTGGCGCTCCCAACGAAAACCACGTCCCTCTGCCTCTTAGAGAGCTCTCTCCTCAGCACCTGCGGTGCGTTGACCTTCACCACGATCCTTCGGTGGACCTCCCACGGCTCCGAGTGGTACCTCCCTCTCCAGCGTGGCGCCACGTCGTAGCAGTAGGAGCAGGCAAGCTCGCACCCTCTGTAGGGGTTTACCGTGTAGAGGCAGCCATACCAAGCGTCGCGCCTCTTCAGCTTATTCAGCACGCTCTTGGCTTCGACCTCTATGTACTCCGCCAGGACGACCACACCTTCGTTAGTGTTCTCTCAGGAGCAGGCTTTTTCCTTTTACCTGATAACGGTGGTTTAGAGGGCTCCGAGTAGGATCAGAATCATCTCATTCTGACTTCATACTCCAGTCTGACGTTCCAAGGAATGAAACCCTCGGCAGCCAACTCCCTCAGTGCGGTGTGGAAGATGAGCTTGGTGAAGCCGTAGATGAACTGTCCCTCGTGCCGCTCTTGAAGCTGCAGCCTCTCTATCCACGCTCTAGCCGTGTCAAGAGAGATGTCTCTCAGCTCGTCGCTGAGTTCTTGCATCAGCTGACTCCTTGAGAATATCGGTGAGGATGAGTCTATCGAGGCTGTGAGCGAGCTCTCTGGCAAGCCAGCCTCGACTATGCAAGAAAGCCCTTCTGGAAGCTCCTCGCAGTAGCCAGAGTACTCTAGCTCCTGAGCCCCCTCGAACCCGCATATCATGACCTCTCCTCGAGTCACCCTCAGAGGTCTAGCGACCTCGACTATGGAGTCGTCCAGGGCGGCGTCTAGCTCTCCGAGGACGGCGACAGCCGCAGCCTCCCCAGAGCCTCCAACTACATCCACCAGTGCGTCGTGTATTGTCTCGGCGTACTCCTTGCTCAGCTTCTCTAGATCTCTCCTCATCTGGGAGAAGACCTCCTCTAACACCACAGGAAACGCTAGTCCGTGGGAATCTAACAACTCAAGCTCTCTGAGCCTCTCGCCAGCCTCCCCAAGGCCTGTGTGATCGATCTCCCCTCTCACGAAGGAGATCAGCCTCTCCTGCACTCCCTCATCGCTCAGCAGATCTGCAAGATCCGGAAAGTCGCCGAATATAGCGAGTATGAAGCGAATCTTAGCCAATTTGGAACCAAGCTTATGCCACTATGGAAGCCCATATAACTGCTAGCCAGCTTGAGACCCGTGCGCCAGTTGGCTTCAATTGGCGACTTGATGCTTGATGTGATCTTCTACGTGTCCAATCTCCCACAACGCGGGATGGAGCAGAGGGCCCAGAGTTCGCTCGTCTGTCCGGGCGGGGCCTCGGCCAACTTCGCTGTGGCAGCCGTCAGGTTAGGGTCCCCCTCAGCGGTCGCCGGTAAGGTGGGGAGCGACCCTGCGGGGGAGGCATTACTGTCCCTCCTCGAGCAGGAGGGCGTCGACGCTTCAGAGGTCGTCGTAGTGGATGGTCCCTCGGGGCTCGTGGTCTCCATAGTCGACTCAAGCGGAGAGAGGACTATGGTGTCTCACATGCCGCGGGAATGCCTACTGCTTCCGGGAGATCTCGACGAACGCGTGTTTAACGATGCCTTTGCCCTGCACTCCACGGGATACTCTCTCCTGCCTGAGCCTCAGAGGAGCCTGATCCTTCAGGTTGTCAGGAGCGCCAGAGCCAGCGGGGTACTCACTATGTTCGACCCCTCGCCAGTCGTCGAGGAGATCCCACGGGATGTGGTCGCGGAGGCAGTTGAACTCTCCTCACTGGTCTTGCCGAATGAGGCAGAATACGAAGCCCTCCTCAACATGGGGCTTCGCGACGTGTTGGAAGGGAAGACTGTGGTCAAGATGGGCGAGAGAGGGTGCATGGCTCCAGACGGCTCAGTAGTCCAGGGATTTCGGGCTGAGCTGGTGGACCCAACGGGCGCCGGTGACGCGTTCGCTGCCGCTCTGGCGGTGGGTCTGCAGCGTGGTCTCAGCCTTCAGGAGGCCTGCAGGTTTGCCAACGCCGCAGCCTCGCTGAAGGTGGAGCGTAGAGGGTCCAGCATCGGCATGCCCACTTTGGGCGAGGTCTTGAAGAGGCTCGGTGAGAGGGCCTGATCTAGTAGACTCGCTTCCTCTCGTACGAGCTGAGTTCATCAGCCCGGCCATCTCGCGAGGAACTCGCTCGCGAATTCTGCGTACACCTGTGCAGACCTCACGAGGTCGTCGACCTCCACGTACTCGTCGGCCGCGTGCGCTGTCTCAGCTACGCCAGGCCCAAACTGTACGGCTGGCACGCCGAGCCAGTTCCTAAGGAACCTAGCGTCTGAAGCGCCGGGCATGACTATCCTGAGCGGCTTCTCCCCGTAGAATCTCTTCACAAGGCTCTCAAGCAAATCCACCGGCCAGTCTGGGCCAGTCAGCACGCTCGGCTCAACGAACTCTAGGGCTTCGACCTCCACGCCCTCCAGCCCAAGCCTCCTGACGAGCTCGTTGACAGCCTCTATCACATCCTCTGGAGTGTGGCCGGGGAGGATCCTGAAGTCTACGTCTGCCTCGCAGTGGTCTGGGACGACGTTAACCTTCACTCCTCCCCTGATGATCCCAGGGCTTACCGTGACGCCCGTCATGGCCCTCAAGACTGCCGAAGCAATCTTCCGGTTCTCGCCTGTGGAGAGGAGGTTTCTGAGCAGGTGGAGCCAGCCGTACTTCGAGGCGAACTGCCTGAGCAAGTCGAACCTAGAGATTGGCGGTCTGACCCTCCTGACCCTCGCGTCCCTCATCCTCGCCAACAGGGACGCCATCTTCTCTATGGCGTTCTCGCCAAGCTCAGGCACTGACGAGTGGGCTAGCTTCCCCTTGGCCGTTATTCGCACGACTACGGACCCCCTCTCGCCCACCACTATGAACTTCCCGAGGGCCTCAGAGCCTGAGGGCTCGCAGACCAAGGCGAAGTCGGCCTTAATCAGATCTGACCTCTTCCTGACCAGCCAAGCCATTCCATACTCGCTCTCCATCTCTTCATCGGCCGTGGCAGCAAACAGGACCTTCCCCTGAACCTCAGACTCCGCCAACGCAGCCAAGGCTACTGCGGCGGCAGCCACGCCCCCCTTCATGTCGGTGGCCCCTCTGCCGTAGATCCTCCCACCCCTCAGATCTGCACTCAGCGGGTCGCAGGTCCACCCTCCCCCTGGAGGGACCGTGTCTAGGTGACCCGCCAAGAGGACGCTGGGCTCTCCCTCTCCGACCCAGGCTATGAGGTTGGATCTGTCGCGCTCCCTGCCGAGCACTAGGTAATCAATGCCGACGGACTCAAAGAACTCCGACAGAATCCTAGCGGCCTCTGCCTCGTTCCCGGGGGGATTGTAGGTCTCAGCCCTGATGAGCGCCCTGGTCAGATCCACGAGCCGATCTCGCATCTCGGCGGTTCTCGCTGAGGCCTCGCAGCTCATCGCCCCACCCTGCAGAGCTTAGTTTTAACCTGTCGGAGGGCTGGTAGCTGGATATGCTGCTGGGAGTCGAGAAGCCGCTCATAGGCATGGTCCACCTCAGACCGCTGCCCGGTTCCCCCGGCTACGAGGGGGATATGGAGGCCGTAATCAAGTCCGCGCTGGAAGACGCAAGGGCCCTGGAGGAGGGAGGTGCCGATGCTCTGCTGGTGGAGAACATTGGAGACTGCCCGTTCACGGCGGGGAGGGTAGGTCCAGCAACCGTGGCCGCTCTTGCCGTGGTGGCGGCTAGGGTGGCCGAGGAGACCTCGCTTCCCATTGGCGTCAACGTCTTGAGGAGCGACTGCGTGGCAGCGGTGGGCATCGCCAGCGTCGTGGAGGCCAGGTTCATTCGGTGCAACGCCTATGTGGAGGTCCTCGCCACCGATCAGGGCTTGATTCAGCCTCAGGCGCGGAGGGTCGCTGCCTACAGGAGGTACCTGGGGTCTCGGGTCCTCGTCTTCGCTGACGTACTCTGCAAGCACGCGACTCCGCTGCACAAGATGGAGGTGGAGGAAGCCGTCAGAACAGCCTTCGACAGGGGGATGGCCGACGCCGTGATAGTCACGGGCAGAGAGACGGGCACTCCTCCGAGCGCCGAGGAACTCGAGCGAGCTAAGAGAGCAGCTGGTGATAGGCCAATCTTGGTCGGAAGCGGGCTGACCGTGGAGAATGCAAGAGACTTGCTTAGGTGGGCAGACGGGGCTATTGTAGGAACCTACCTCAAGCGCGGAGGGAGATTGAGGGAGCCCGTCGACGTGGAGAGAGTGAGGGAGCTGGCTAGGGTGTTCAGAGAGCTCAGGGGATCAGGATAGGGTGAGGAGCGAGCCACCCGCCACGGTTAGGAGTATTCCTACAAGCCTCGATGGGTCGACCCTCTCCCTCAGGAGGCCCCCAGCGAATAGCGCGGCGAATATGGGGGTGGTGCTCGTCAGCGGTATGACTACGTAGGGGTCGCCGAGGTCCAACGCCACCATCATCGCTAGCATTGCCGCCATGTCCCCAAGCACCCCGACCGCAGCTGCTGACGCCGCGTCACGGCGGGATATCGGCTGAGCACCCCCGCCACGCGCGAAGTAGAGGGGTCCAAGCAGAGCTGCGGCAGTAGCCGTCCTCACGAAGGCTAGCGCCAGAGGACTGCCCCCCGAGAGCGCGAGCTTCAGGAGAACCGTGTTCAGCCCCCAGATGGCTGCTACGACTAGGGAGAGAATTGCTCCGAGTGACAGGCTGCCCTTGGATCGCCCCTCCGATTTGGCCACCAGAGAGACTCCCGAGACGACCACGGTCCCCAAGGCAACTTGACTTGATGGCTTCAGGCCGGTTAGGGCGAAGTAGATCGGGGCAGAGAAGAGGGGATACGCGTTGGTTAGCGGGGACACCACCGAGACGTCGGACAGCCTGAGGGCCTTAAGGTAGATGTACCAAGCTAGCCCAGGGCCGAGGACGCCTACGGCCGCACCTAGGGCAAATAGCCGGATGTCTGCCTCAGTCAGGTCGCTCCACGACATCGGGAGGAGCAGCAGTGCAGCCACGCCAAACCTCACCGCGTTCAGAGCTGCGGGGTCCACTCTGGAAGAGGTGTCCTTCAGTATCACGGGCGTCAGACCCGTAAGGGCCGCGGCGGCCAGCGCCAGGCCAGCGGGCAGGTTGTCAACATCTTTTACTGCTGATCTCACCGACAGCCGTCCTCCTTATATGGTGATCCCCTGGCGAAATTGCGATGGGCGAGGGCGTCCTCTCCTACTTCGATGAGCTATACATGGAGTACCAGATGAGGAAGCACAGCGAGGAGAGCAGCAGTAAGGAGGCTGAGTTCATCGTCAGAGCTCTAGACCTTGAGCCTGGAGCCAGAGTGCTCGACATAGGCTGCGGCTACGGCAGGCACGCGATAATCTTGGCTGAGATGGGCTACAAGGTTGTGGGCCTGGATATATCCACCTCCTACATAGAGGTGGCCAGGGAGAAGGCCAAGAAGGCGGGCGTCGAGGCTGAGTTCATACCTGGGGACATGAGGCACATGCCCTGGAGGTCAGAGTTCGACGGAGCCTACATGTTCTACACGAGCTTCGGCTTCTACGACGACGAGGATAACGCGAGAGTGCTCAACGAGGCTGCAGCCGTGTTGAAGCCGGGTGGCAGGCTGCTAATAGAC
>JAVCBV010000127.1:0-6166 GCA_037917695.1 Thermoproteota archaeon
GCGTACACCCTGAGGCCAGCTTTAGCGGCAGCGATCACTCTCTCAGCAGCAAGGGACGAAGGGCATGGTCTTCCCAGCAAGCGTGAGTGAGCGTCGTCTCCGGTCTCAACCCCCACATGAACAACGCTGCCCGGTAGGTATTCTAGGATCAGACTGATTGCCTCGTCTGTTAGCAGGCAGGGCTTGATGTTCTCTATCCCTACGTAGACTTCACCCCTCCTCACCTTTGGAATTCGGCATACCCCATTGAGCAGTCCCTCAATCGCGCTCAGATTTGGACCGGGCTCGCATGGGTGGAGAGGAGTCCCCAAATCGTCCCTCCCATAATCGAGGAAATCTGCGCCGCTCAGTATAATCCTCTGGACACCACGCGACACAAGCTCCGTGACCTCGGATATTATCGCCTCCTTCCTCCTAGACCTCGGGAAACCATACACAGCCGGAATAGAGCAGTATCCACACCCTGGAGGAATCCCCTGAGGGCACTCTTGAGCCGGATCCCTGCCAAAGCAAGAGCCGCATCCGCTGCATACCTTGCGGTCGGCGTTCAGAAGAGGCCTGAAGTAGTTCGAGCATCCTCTCTCCACTTCAACGTACACCCTGGCATACCTGAAGTGCGGTGTAGATGTGTAACTCTCTACAGCTTTGGTGGATGGTCTGTAAGCGTCTAGCTCCTCTCTAGATAGCCTCCTGACGGGCCCCGAGACGGCCCTGCCCCCCTGAATCCTGATGATGTTTGGAACCTCCGCAGGAACGTTGGAGGGATCGTTCAAGCGCCCGGACTTGATTAGAGCGTCGAGGGCGGCTTCACCCTCCCCCCACACCCCCAGGTCGTATCCTAAGAGAGCGACTTGGGCAGGGTCCGTCGTTATTGGTCCTCCCAGTATCTTGACTGAGTGTCCATATTTTCTCGCGAGCTTTCTGGCGGCAGACGCATCCATAGTCATAGCACTGACCATTAGGACATCCACGTCCTTGGGGGGCCTGCGGAGTACATCTTCGGCGGTTTTTAGATCATACTGGATGTTGCTGCTCTCTAAAACCCCAGCCACGGCTCTAGGGCCAGCCCCTATTACGTCTAAAGATGATCTTCGCTTCCCGGAGCCAACTGCCAGGGCGTCAACCAGTAGAACTCTCATTCAGGCCAACCCGATCGTGGGGAGATTATATCCTCCTGCCCTTAATCTGGAAGGGGATGCTGACTGGCAAGGGCTTCCTCAAGAGAGACGTCAGACTTAAGGAGGAGTGCAGAAATCTTCTTGCAAGACCGAGAGGAGAGGTGAAGCCTGATCTCCAGCCTGACGATCTTTGCGGGGCAGGTATGATCATTTCAGTGGGAGACAGGGTGACGTTAACTCTTCTCGAACTCAGTACACAACCTCATGTTGCGGTGATCGACCTCCGAGAGAAAAGGGAGTTCATTGGCATGCCAAGGGACCTTAGCCAGTATAGAGTCATAGAAACAAGCAATCCAGCTGGAATAATAACAGCTAGGGCCTGGAGAGACGTCAAAGAGGCCATTGAGAGGGCGGCTGAGGGCGAGAGGGTCGTCGTCTTGGTGGAGGGCGAGGAGGACTTGCTGGGCTTTCCCGCTGTTATCTGCGCTCCTGACTGTGCAGTAGTTCTATACGGCCAACCAGGACAGGGTATAGTAGTCATTCACGTAGATGAGGGAAGGCGACGAGATGCAACTTCTCTTCTAATGCGTTGCTTCGATCCAGTGGAGGGCTGATTGAAAATGCTGCAGATCCTACCTATAGGGCCTGTAGACCCGCCCTTAAGCATTGGCGAGGATTTCGTTGAAAGGCTGGAGAAGGAACTCAACGCGAGAAATCTGCGATTAGAGAATGGCGATGTTGTAGCCGTGGCTAGCAAGGTAGTATCCTATAGCCAGGGTAGAGTAGTGCCACTCCGAAAGTGGTGCAAAATAGACGGTAGAGCTGAGGCGCTGGCCAAGTATTACGGAGCGGATAAGTGGAAGGCTGCAGCCGTTCTAGCAGAGGCTGATGCCGTTCTTGGGGGGCATCAGGGCTACATTCTCACGTACAAGAATGGGATCGTTGTTGGCACTGCCGGAATAGACAGATCTAACTCTCCTCCAGGCCACGTCGTCCTTCACCCCATCGACCCAGACTCCCAAGCGAGGAGGGTCGTGGAGTGGGCCAGATCACGATACGGCGTGGCGGTGGGAGCCATAATCGTCGATAGTAGGCTGACGCTCTTCAGAAGGGGGGTCATTGGCGTAGCTCTAGGTGTCTGGGGACTCCGCCCGCTGAAGGACTTGCGAGGAGTGCCAGATATCTTTGGGAAGCCCCTTAGATTCACAGTCGTCAACGTTGCAGATAGCCTTGCGGCTGCCGCCGCGTTGGTCATGGGAGAGGCTGCTGAACGCATACCGTACGCGATGATTCGATGGGATGGGGCCGAAGTCGGCGTAGATGAGGGTGGGGAAGAGCTGAGGATAGGTCCTGAAGAGTGCTACATCTACAACTCGCTGCTTAACCCGCCTCCTGGGGCTCTCTTGGGAGGGAATGATGCCTGATCCTAACGAAGGCGTGCCTCCTATATGACTTGTAGTCCTTAGCTGAAAGCATGGCTTTTCCTACGGCCAACACTCTGTCGTGCTCGTCTACTACTAAGACCTCGCTACCCGGCCTGATGCTCGGGTCAGCCGTCTTAACGAATTTCACAAAAACCGTTGTCCCTCTGGCGACTTTCTCTGCATACTTCTCGCGAACAACAACCCTGGCACGCGGCCAAGGCAGTACGGACACAAGCCTCTTGGCCCCCTCAAGCGATGGAATGAACATTCCATCAGCTGGCCTTATGCTGCCTACCCTCACGTCTCCATCGTATACGTCACGAGGCATCCCTGTTGTCTTGGATCTAGTCAGGCGAGGGGAAGAAAAGGCCCGTTCGGCCCCTTCACCGTAGAAAAACTGAATTGTGTGAATAATGAATTCATCGTCCGCAGGATCTTCGCTTGGCTCCTCCCAGCCTGGCATGTGGGTCTGGCCAAACGGATACGTGTATCTAAGCCCAAGGGGGACCTCACCATAGAGCGGGTGCCTGAACCGCCTGCCAGGACCCACTCGTGAGAGCATCTTCCTAGCTCTAACGACCTCTGGCCGTAAGGCGGTCTCAGGGCCGGAGTAGAAGAGCCCATGAAACTTCGTGAGAGGTTCCCGCTCCTCTAAAAGATCTCCATAGGCTTCAAAAGCCAGCTTAAGTGCGGCTAAGAGTTTGGGGTGTGATCTCACCCTCTGCTGAACCAGCTCCCACAGCCACTGGCCCCTAATGGCCTCCCTGACCAGCTTCATCTCAGATAAGAGTGTGTAGAGATTATGCTTGGAGAGTAGTCTCACTCTCTCAGGCTTGGGCAGGGAACTCACCTCTCTCGGGGACCATTTTGAGCACACTGGACAGGTGCAAGGGAACTCCTCCAGCTCTCTCAACTCAATTGTGCCGTAAACCGTCATGTATCGGTCTCCCTCAGCGTAGAGCGCGTAAGAAGCCGAGTCAAAGCTGTCGGCGCCCAGTGCCGTGTAGAGCGCCAGCGCAGCTGGAAGACCTATCCCCCAGAAGTGTAGGGGCCTGCCGGATGGGATCCACTTCCTTACCCTCAAGAGCAGATCGACTTGAACCTCGAAGTCATACGTCTCAAGAGCGACCTTGAGCGAACCTGCTCCGTAGTAATCAAAGTTCAGTGCAGACATCTCCCTTGCAGTGTATTCAATGAGATCCCAGTGGGTCGAGCCTTGGGGAGTTCCTATCCAGAGGGTACCCTCTAGCTCTTCTCTTAACGCCCTCCACTCCCTAGCACTCCTCAGAGTGGTAGCTACGCCGCTCAGCGCTTCTTCTCTGGATATCCCTGCTGCCATGGGAACGTCTACTATAGACGCTACGTCAGCTCCAATCGCGTGTTGAAACCTCAGCATCTCGACGTTCGTGGCTTCTATGCCCCCAAACCTGTAGATCTGGTAGGCCCCTGAGTCTGTGAATACGATCCCGTCGAAGTTCAGTAGCCGATGAACTCCCTCTTCTAGAGCAACCTCGCGAAGCCAACGCGACCTCCAAATTATGTAAGAGTTCGTGAATATTGCGTCGGCTCCCATGTCCCGCATCTCTTTGGGAGTGACGTATGGTTTGTTTGGGTTGTAGACCGGGAGGAAAACTGGCGTCTTCAGAATTCCGCTCTTGGTCTCCAGCTCCCCAAGCCTAGCCGATGCATCGACTGCCCTTACTCTAAAGTCTCCCAGCATTCCCGCTTCCGCGCGGGGTGTTCATGAAAATAAATGGAGGAGGGGGCGGGGGATCAGGCGTCGTAGCCGTCGCCGTGATTCTCGAGAAACAGGAGCCCCTTCTTCGTTATGAAGACACGTTCACCTCTGAATCTTCGTTGTCTCGCTATCCACCCCATTTCTGACAAAAAGGTTAGAACCTGTTCCCTGTCCACCCTGCTGGGAATTAGTTCAGAGGCGACAACGCCTTCGTCACCCGCGTAAGCCAAGCGCCGTAGGATCTTCAGATGCGCGTTCAGTATTATCCTCAATTTCCCCCACCGGGCACAGTTTTTTAGCCAGTATAGCCCGGGAGATATGCGTCCGCCTAGGCGGACGTCCAAATAATTCCCTAGCAAATAAAAACGTTCGCGCAGATCGGCTATAGACTTGCACGAGCTGAGTTACCCGGGTTCTTTGTAATAACTGGCTCACGGAACTTCAACGCTGAGATGCGTGTCCTGTGTCTGGAGTCGAGTCTTGAGTCGTCTCTCGACGAAGAGATCCCCACGATACATGTTTTTGATCCATCCTCCTCAACCACTTCGCAATGAGTGGAGAGATAAGGGAGGGGGATCTGGCCCTCCTCGTATTTGAAAGAAGAAGAAAGGGCTACAAAAAATACCTAATCAAGATAGAACAGAACAAAATATTCCATACACACCTTGGGCCGGTAAATGTGGGCGATCTTGTGGGAAAGCCCTGGGGGACTGCTGTGGAAACTTCGAAAGGAGCTTTAGCCTATGTTTTTAGACCGAGCACTGCGGACATCATTGAGAAGCTGGCTAGGAGGACCCAGATAATTTACCCAAAAGACGCCGCTTACATGATCATCAAAGCCGGAATCAAGCCTGGAGATTTGGTTGTAGAGGGAGGAACTGGGTCAGGCTCGCTTGCTTACGCACTATCGCTGGCAGTAGGACCATCCGGTAAAGTCGTCAGCTATGAGATCAATCCTAGGTTTCATGAGAAGGCAAAAGAGAATCTTGAGGCTCTTAAGGCCGAAAACGTAATTCTCAAGTTGGGGGATCTCAGAACAGACGTCGAGGAAAAGGATGTTGATGCAATGTTCCTAGATCTAGCAACTCCTTGGGAGGTGGTTCCAAAGGCCAAGGAGGTTCTTAAGCCCGGCGCGCCACTTGTCGCCTTCGTGCCGTCCTGTGAGCAGATCAAGAAGTTCGTGTTGGCTGCTAGAGAAAGCGGTTTTGGCTTCATAGAAGTCTCCGAGGTTCTCGTTCGAGGTTACGAGGTGAACGAGCAGAGGACAAGACCTTCTCCAAGAATGATCGCTCACACGGGATTCATAGTGGTCGGGAGGAAGTTGGCGGACTAATCAGAGCGATCTGTCTCTCTAACTAGAAGCCTAAATCTGCCCACTCCTTCCTCTGCAAGCTCTATCGGGAACTCGAGGAGCTTCTTGAGATCGACTCTGAAGATTCCGGGTTCCAGCTCTTGAATTGGTGCAAGCTTCTTGAGCTTGATTGCAGTTGGGGGGTTAAATCTCCTCTTTGCAGGCCGCTCTCTGATTGCCGTCCTGACAGTTTCAGGGGAGACGCTGCTTCTGTAGGCCATTATCAGCATCTCAGTTGTTCCACAAACTGGGCAGGCCTCAGGGGGTGTTTCCTCTGGCTCAAATACCTCGGAGTACCCGCACCACGGGCACATCACAACAAGTGTGTAGTTCAAGTCTCGCCCCCCCTAAAGCTGGATAGTCAAGCTGTCCTTCCTCCTCTTCAGTCTGGCTGACTTGGGGGCAAAGACTATTGGGCCAGAAGCCCCAAAAGCCTCTATCTTAACTCCAAACCCACGTTCCCCGTCGCCTCTCGTCAGAGCCTCGCTTATCAGGCTCATGACGACTTGAGGGCTCGTACTCAACACGAATACGG
>JAVCBV010000094.1:0-6157 GCA_037917695.1 Thermoproteota archaeon
GTACGTGGGCGACCTGGCCAAGTCCAGCGGCGCTCAAGTGTCGATAGTGAATCCAGAGTCCGAGTGGGGTGAGCAGCTGGCCTCCCTAGGAGGGATAGCCGCCATCTTGAGGTACGAGCTCTCAGAGTGAGCCTTTTATAGCGAGTCCACACTCGGTGGACCGGGCCGGTAGCTCAGCTCGGTAGAGCGCCCGCCTCGCACGCGGGAGGTCCCGGGTTCGAATCCCGGCCGGTCCACCATCACATCCCCACTTCTTCTGGAAGCTCGCTATGCTTGGCTAGTTTCCTCAAACGAGCCTCCACTCGGCAGACTCGGTCCCCGTGAGGCCGTACGCACAAGCTCAGCGGAGAAACAGCGTGGGGCCGGGGCCGGGATTTGAACCCGGGTCTGGGGCTCCACAGGCCCCCAGGCTGCCAGGCTGCCCCACCCCGGCCAGCGAGATGGCTCCCGGCCGAGCGGCGGAAGCCCAGATCGAGGGTCGCAGGGCCATTATTAACTGTGTCGCAGGGGCCGCCGACAGCTGAGCAGGCCGTCGCGCACTCCAGCTCCCGCTTGCGGGAACTCTGTGATCTCGAACGGGCTTGTAGGCATTTGAATCAGGTTGGAGCCGGGGCCGGGATTTGAACCCGGGTCTGCGGGTCTGCAGCCCGCCGCCTATGCCACTCGGCCACCCCGGCCCATCTAGTAGGCAGGTCCATAATATTAAAGGCTGCTTGTCAGCTTGGATTTTAGGAAATTAACGAGTTCGGCTTCGGGCACCTCGTGCTGTTCCCAGCTCTCCAGGTCCTTAACCACGTACACTCCCTTCTCGACCTCCCTGCGACCCAAGAATATCACGAACCTCCAGCCGAGCTTGTCGGCGTACTCGGCCTGCTTGGATAGGGACCTGCCTCCCCTGAGTTCGAAGTCCGACCTAATCCCCTCATACCTCAGCCTCTGAGCCAGAGCGAAGGCTCTCACTCTGAGGTCTTCCGATACGACGGCTATGTAGACCCCGTCCCTCGACCTGGGGCCCCTGATACCCCTCTCGCGAACCGCTTCGACTATCCTGTCCAGCCCTAGAGAGAGGCCCGTCGCCGGCGTGCTGGGCCCCCCGTACTCTGCGATCAGGTTGTCGTACCTGCCGCCTCCACCTAGAGCGTAGGGAACGTTCTCGACGAACACCTCGAACACGGTTCCTGTGTAGTAGGCCAGCCCCCTGACGAGGGCCGGAGTGATTCGGACCCTGATTCCAACGGCCTTGACGGCCTCGTAAACGAGTTCAAGGTTCTCAAGAGCCTCTCGACTCTTGGGATATCTCTCGACGAGCGACTCGAGTTCCGACGGGTCCCTCCCCTCGAGCTCCGCCAGCCCCAGGAGCTCTCTTGTCCTATCCCTTCCTATAAGCTCAGAGATCCCCGCCTCCACCTCGGACTCGCTAACCTTCCCCAACTTGTCCATCCAGGTTAGGACACGCTCCTGAACGTCTCTCGGGACCCCCCAGCTGTCCAGCATACCCCTGACTATCATCACGTTGTTGAGCCTGATGAAGGCCCCGTCTCCAAGCCCCACTTCCCTCATAGAGTCCCATCCAAGGGCCACGATCTCCGCGTCCGACTCGGGTGTCGAGGCTCCGATCAACTCAGCTCCCGCCTGCCAGAACTCTCTGTACCTCATCTTCTGGGGCTCCTCGTACCTGAACATGTTCGCCACGTAGTACCACTTGACTGGCAGCTTCAGCTCCCCCATCGTTGAGGCGAACAGCCTCGCGACAGATGCGGTTAGCTCAGGCCTCAGAGCCACTCTCCTGCCCCCTTTATCTTCGAACACAAACATACTCTGCTCGACCTGCTCGCCCTCCTTCTCTTCGTACAGCTCGAACGGCTCTACAGTCGGAGTGAGCACCTCTCTGTAGCCAGCCCTCTCGAACACGCTCCTCACGCGGGACTCTACCCACCTGAAGTCCTCCATGTAGTCAGGCAGCAGGTCCCTGAAGCCTCTGAGAGTCCTTATGGGCATCAGCGTTCTGGTCAAAGTCTGCCAAAGCTTATATAACGCTTAGGCTAGCGTTAGATGGGCCCGTAGCTCAGCATGGATTAGAGCGGCGGCCTCCTACGGCCGAGGCCGGGGCAAGCCGCAGGTCGCGGGTTCGAGTCCCGCCGGGCCCGCCACCTGCCCTGGCCAACCTATTTTATCGGACTCTGTTTCCGTCCGATGAGGGGTAATGAACCGCGCCTCACTCGCGATTGCAGCGCTGATCGGCATAGTCCTGTTGAACCTCTCGGCGTCGTCGGCGCAGCCGGAGGGAGTGGAATTCGACGCGATCGTCGTCAGGGGTGACATATACGCCGACTGGACTATCGCAATGGCCTACGGCATATATCGAGGGATTCCGGTGATCACGCTAATCCCTGGGCTCAACGACGAGGAAGTCCTGAGCATGGTGTCTGGTTTAACGTCGTTCAAGGAGACCCCCAGGGTCATGTTCGTCGGGGACAAGAGGGCGGTCCCAGAGGAGTTCAGGATGAAGCTCGAGTCTCAAGGGATCTCCGTCAGCAGGTTTGGAGGCCCGACCAGGTTCGACACCGCGCTGTACGTTCTCACTCAGCTCTGGAGCGACGCTGAGACCATGGTCGTGGTGGATGGAACCAGGCCCGAACTCTACTTTCCGGCGCTCCTCTGGTCCCGCGAGCTGGCCGCGCCCATAGTGTACGCCCAGAACGGATCTCTGCCGGACTCCTTCTGGGCATCAGCCGGAACTTATCTCACGAACCTGAAGCAGGTCGTCGTGATAGGCGACTCCCTCTCTAACAGCGAGATAGCGAGACTCTCAGTGATGTACGAAGTGATAGCAGCCACCCCGGCGCAGCCCCCGACGTCGTGGCCGAGCAGCAACCCGGTGGATGCGCTCAAGGATGCCCTGCTGCATCCTGCCCTGTTTGTGGGCGCCGCGGCCGGCTGTGGGATAGCCTACGCGATATTGAGGAGGCGAGAGGAGAGGGGGATAGAGGCCTTCGTGGACCAGTTCCTCACAGCCGACGAGAGGGCTATATTCTCGGCGATCATGGAGAAGGGGAAGATAACCCAGGATAAGCTGCCCGAGATAACCGGATTCTCCAAGCCGAAGATAAGCAGGCTAGTGGCGGAACTCGTGGACAGGGGGCTCATCACTCGCGAGAGGGTCGGGAAGACCTACATCTTGTATCCAGCCAAGATTTTTAAGGCCAGGCCGTCCGAGGCCCAGGTCGGAGAGGGCTGAGAGATGGCGCAGGAAGCTGATCTGAGACAGCCCCTGGCTAGCGAGGAGCTGTATTGCACCTCCTGCGGCAGGAGGGTGACGTACGAGAGGGGCGTGGTCAAGTTCCCCTGCCCGAACTGCGGTGAGGTCGTCATAGTGAGGTGCAGGATCTGCAGGAAGCAGGCCAACGAGTATGTCTGCCCGAACTGCGGATTCGTAGGCCCGTGATGAGGTGTCTCCTATGGCTAGAGTGTTGACCCAGTTCCGTGTACTTCTGGATCCCGGTACCGACCCCGAGAAGGTGTCGAGCGAGATAGCGGCAGCCGTAGAGCCGCTCGGAGTTCAGTTCATGGACAAGAAGTCCGCCCCAGTCGCGTTCGGAATAATGGCCCTCACATTACTCCTCTCCACGCCTGAGGAGGAGGGGATCACGGAGAAGATAGTTGACGCCCTCTCCAGCATCCCCGGGGTCAGCTCCGTGGAGCTGGAGGCGATGTCCAGGAGCGGGTGATGGGTTCTGGCCCACGAGGTTCTCCCACTTACCCACGTAGTCTACGGAGAGATCAAGAAGAGGAAGGGGACCGTCACAGACAGGGAACTCTACGAGACCCTGAGGTCGAAGATCCCCACACTCTCACTCTCCCAGCTAGAGCGAACGCTGATGAGGCTGGAGGTCGCCGGGCTCATCAGAGTTTCCAGCGGGGGGAAAGGAGGAACGCTCGTGATAGAGGCTATAGAGGGAGAGCACGCCTATCTGGCGCCTGACGAGGAGTGATCAGAACCAGGCCTCGAGCCCTCCTCCAGCCAATCTCTTGTAGGCTTCCGTTATCTCGTTGATCACTTTACGGACCCTCTTCTCCGAGAACTCGTGCTCGTCCACCATGAAGCGGATCAGGCCCTCGGCGTCGGGCTTCTTCAGGTTAACATCGTACTCGTCTGTGACTGAAGGGTTAAGGAAGAACTCGTAAATCTCCCTCATGGAGACGTCGAACTCCCACTTGACGACCCTCTCGAGGCTCTCAATAGACGGATGCCTCTTCACCAACTCCAGAGCTCTCTTCGGGCCGATACCCTTGATTCCCCCTGGGTTGTAGTCGGTGCCTACGAGTATGCCGATCAGCACGAGCTGCTCCCTGCCGATGCCGAGGGAGGAGAGCATATCCTGCAAGGAGATTACTTCAGGCTTTACCTCTACGTACACGTCCTTCCCTGGGAGCTTCCGCTTCCCAGTTATCGTGACGTTCCTGACAAGCCTAGGCGATCCGAAGAGCAGCGAGTCGTAGTCCTGGCTGGCGGCAGCCCAAACGTCTCCCTTGGCCGCCATGTGCGCGGCTTGGGCTTCTCCCTCGCTTGGGGCCTGGACCCAGGGGACGCCCATGAGCTCTATGATCCTCTTGGCATCCTCTACCATCTCTGGCGTCAGTTCAAGGGCCGCCTGAGCGTACTTCCTCATTTCTTCTATATCCCCCTTCTCGGCGGCCTCCATCCACTTCTCCCTGGCCTCTTCTCTCCTGACCTCCCTCTCCTCTATGGTTCTCCTCTTGAACTCCGGCGGCTCCCCGTCGAAGACGTAGACCGGTATTATCCCGATAGACAGGAGGTTGGCAGTCCTGTAGAATATCCCAGAGTGCACGGAGGTGATCTCTCCCCTGCTCGTCATCAAGGGGGTCCCGTCAGCCTGCCTCACCTTCGCGAGGAACTGGTACATGGCGTTGTAGGCGTCCAGGGCCAGCTTCTTCCCAGCCAGGTGCTCCAGGTCCACGACCCTACCCTTCACGAGGTCTCCCAGCTTGACCCCCATCTCAGGCCCATTCACATAGCGCCTACGAGAAACTTAAATCAGCGGTTCAGCGGCGCTGAGAGGTGCGGATAGTTCTTCTGGGTCCTTACCACCCCGATATCGGCGGGGCCCAGGTATACAACACTAGGCTCGCCGAGGAGCTCATGCGCCTCGGTCACGACATTACCGTCGTGTCGTACGGCTGGGCTAGGAGCCGGAGCGGCGAGAGTGTGGTGAGCCTGCCGACCCCCCGGGTGAGGGGTCTGAGAGGGATCTCGTTCATGGGCCTTGCGGCGGTCAAGCTGGCCGCAGAGTTCGGCGACCACGACGTGGTGGTTGCCCACTATGCGAAGACCTCTGGAGTCGCCGCCTGGCTCGCTAGGTTCCTGGGCGGTCCTCCGTACGTCCCCGTCTTCCACGGAACGGACGCTCTGGTCAAGAGGGGTGCCAGCCTATTGTCTCGCGCCTGCCGGAAGGCCGCCGCAAATGTAGCGGTCAGCAGGTTTCTCTCCTCGCTGGTTGAGGAGAGGTTTGGCATCTGCCCAGAGGTCATAGGAGGTGGTGTGGACGCTAAAGCCTTTCGAAGCCTGCCCAGCAGGGAGGACGCCAGAGAAGAACTCGGCATCAGAGGAGACGGCCCCGTGCTGGGAATAGTAGGATCTTTGGTTCCTATTAGAGACCCCGAGCTGGCGCTGGAGGTGGCCCTGTCCGCGAGAGACGCGGTGGTGATAGTGGCGGGGGGAGGCCCGCTCCTCGGGAGGCTGAAGTCCAAGGCAAGGAAGTTGAGGTCAGGGCACAGAGTGCTCTTCCTGGGACCAGTTCCACACAACAGGATCCCGCTGGTCTTCAGGGCCTGCGACCTCACCATACACGCGCCGAGATTCGAGGGATACGGCCTCTCGGCGCTTGAGTCCATGGCCGCCGGAACTCCTCCCCTCGCCGCCAGGGTCGGGGCCCTGCCGGAACTCATTGAGGACGGGATCACTGGTTTCCTGGCTGAAAGGAGCCTAGAGGACATGTCCAAGAAGCTCTCAGCCGCGCTGAGAGATACGGAAGTTCTTGAGAGAGTCGCCAAGTCGGCCAGAGAGTTCGCCCTATCTAGGAGCTGGGAGGCAGTAGCTAGGGAGTTCATTAGCCTGCTGGGGGAGGTGGCCCAGTAG
>JAVCBV010000164.1:0-6138 GCA_037917695.1 Thermoproteota archaeon
CAGAGTACACATCCCACGCCGAGACAAACGTCTGGCTGGCGAAGACGATGCTTGGAGCGGAGTTCGACGTCCAGAGGGCTGGTTCCGGGTGGGTGATAAGGGCCAAGGGGGTTGGGTTGAGTTGAGCGATGAGGTAGACGAATTACTCGAGAAGAAGATCTCTACCGTGGCTGAGATAGCTGGCGTGAGCAGAAGTGAGATACTCGAGAGGATGAAGAAGTACATAGATGACTTCAAGGGTCTCTTGAAGCCAGACGCGGCCCTGATACTAGTCGCGACGGACCTCGGAGTGAGCCTACATGAAGCCCCCACGGAGAGAGCAGAGTCCGTGCTCTCCATCAGCAGCCTCTACTCCGGCATGTCTCGGGTCAGGGTTAGGGGGAGAATCACGAGGATGTTCGGCGTGCTGAGGTTTGTTCGCAAAGATGGCACCGAGGGTGAGAGGGCAGAGTTCAGACTCGCCGACGGGTCTGGCGTCGCCCTTGTGGTGGTCTGGGCTCAGAACCTGATTGACGCAATAAGGTCGGGGGAGATCAGAGAGGGAGACGTCGTCGAAATCGCCGGAGGGAGGGTTAGGACTAGGAGGGGCGCCATCACGATTCACGTGGATTCCAGAGGGTCGATCCGCAAGTTGGAGGGGGACTTCCCTGAGTACCCAATCTACGATGTGGAGACCCTGACGGTCGCCGAGGTCACAGAGGATCTGGGCGGCCAGGAGATTGATGTTAAGGGCGTTCTTTCTGGGGTAAATCCACCCAGGTCTTTCGAGAGAAGGGACGGAAGACCCGGCACGATAAGCAGCGTCATGCTATCTGATGAGAAGGTGGACGAGGAACTCCGCCTCGTCCTATGGGACGACAAGGCGACGCTCCTCGAGCAGATACCCTTGGGGTCGTTGATTGAAGTTCAGTCGGTTAGGGTTGTAGTGCGAGATGAGACTATCGAACTCCACAGCACACCAAGAACCACAGTCAAGGTTATTCAGCCTGGCGAAGGTGGTAGGAGCGGTCAGGCTATAGAAGGCAACATAATCTACGTGTTTGAGCCCGAAGAGGCCATAGCAAGGGGACAGAGGAGAACTGTAGTCGACTTCGTGCTCACAACACCAGATGGTCCGATCCTCGGGAGAGCCTGGGGAGAGAGGGCCGAGGAGATGCTCCAGATCTCCCTCCCGGCTCGAGTCAGACTCAGAAACGCGTTCTGGAGCGTGAGGGACGGTGAGAGGGTGCTCAACGTGGGGGACTATGGAGAGATTGAGGTGCTTGAGCAGGGTTCAGGAGAAGTACCTCCCTCGGCGGTAAGGATCGCCTTCTCCTTGAAGTACAAGAGGACATGGCTGGAGCTGACTGAGGGAGAGGGATTCAGGGAGATCAGGGGAACTGTGATATCCGTATCGGACCCAATTAGAGTGCTGTGGTACTGTCCCGAGTGTGGATCGAGGGTCATCAAGGAGTATGGCGTATTTCAGTGTCCCTCCTGTGGAGAGATCCCCGAGGCTACGCCCAAGCCGGTCTTTCACGTCACCGTAGACGACGGAACCGGGGTTGCCAGAGTGGTGTTTCTCGGCAAGAGGGCCGAAGAGGTTCTGGAGAAGTCTGCCGACGAGATCCTAACTGAGATAGAGCAACAGGGGTATGAAGAGGATTCCTATCCAGCTGATGAGCTGGCCAAGAGGCTCGTTGGCAGAGAGGTCGTAATCAGGGGCAGGTTGAGGTATCAGGAGGACACGGGGGTCATCAAGCTGTTTGCAGACTCGATAGAGGATGCTAACCCAGATGTAGAGGTTAGGAGGCTTCTAGAGGAGATAGAAATTATGAGAGGTGTTCTCAGTGCCGGCCAGGGTGATAGTTGACTCTAACGAGCCCGACGACATATATGAGGCTCTCAAGGATCTGCTCGAGAGCGTAGACAAGAGGAGGCTCATGCCTTGCGACTACCTAATCGGCGGGCAGATATGCGTGGAGAGGAAGACCGTCAGGGACTTCTTGAACTCGGTCTTCGACGGGAGGATATTCGATCAGGTCGCGCGAATGCTGGAGACCTATGAGTCGGCCGTCGTGGTCATAGAGGGGGCTATTCCGCCTCTAACTCCTCGTGAGGGGCGTATTCTGGCTGGAGCGATTGCTGGGATCGTCAAGATGGGCGCCAGCGTGGTCAGTGTTCGAGACACAGAGCAGACGGCTTGGTTCATCGCATCTCTGGCTAGGGAGGGGAGGAGGGGGCCTGTTGTGGCCAGGAGGAGACCAAAGCTCGCGAGCATGAGAGAGGTTCAGCTCTACGTCTTGACCAGCATTCCCGGGATAGGGCCGAAGAGCGCCACAGCTCTGCTGAAGAGGTTCAAGACCCTTCAGAGGATCTTTCAGGCAAGCCTCCCCGAACTGAGATCCGTGGTTGGCGAGAGGAGGGCAGAGAAAATAAAACAGGTGCTGAGGGCGAGGTACGATTCAGAGGAATCGGTTAGGGCGGCCAGCCTTGAGTGAGCCTAAGGCGTGAGCCTCGTGGGGGTCCTCGGAAACGCTATCGCGTCCCTTATATGAGGCAGACCTGCGATCCAGCGGACAGCGCGTTCTATTCCCAGCCCGAAGCCGGAGTGCGGGACCGAGCCATACTTCCGCAGATCCAAGTACCATTCGTAGTCATCCTCTCTGAGCCCGTTCTCTCGAATCCGCTCCACAAGTTCTTCGTAGTCGTGTATCCTCTGCCCTCCACCGACGATCTCTCCGATCCCCTCTGGAGCCAGGAGGTCGGCGCAGAGCACCACCTCGGGCCTGCTTGGATCAGGAGCGTGGTAGAAGGCCTTGGCCTGTCGCGGATACCGGTGCACGAAGATAGGCCTGTCGAACTCCAGCGAGATTACTCTCTCGGCCTCTGTGGTGAGGTCGTCGCCCCACTCGATCTGGACTCCCTTGCTCTGAGCGATCTCTATCGCTTCGTCGTATGATATCCTCTCATAAGGCCTCTGTGGAGGTTCAAACTTCCTCCCCAATAGCCGCAGCTCAGCCTGCCTGTTCTCGTAGACCCTTTGGACAGCGTGATCTACCAGGGCCTCCACCACTTCCATCATGTCATTCAGATCGTGCCAAGCCATCTCTCCTTCAGCGTGCCAGAACTCGGTGAGGTGCCTTCGCGTGCGTGACTTCTCAGCCCTGAAGCTCGGCTGTATTGTGTATACCTTCTCAAAGGTGAATATCGCCGCCTCTAAGTAGAACTGGGAGCTTTGCGTGAGATATGCCTTCCTGCCGAAGTACTCAAGTTCAAACAGAGTGGCTCCTCCCTCCACAGCGGCGCTGACAAACGTTGGTGCCTCCACTGGGACGAATCCGTTCTCGTCGAACCACTCTCTGACACCAGCAATGAACTCCGCTCTTATCTTCAGGGCAGCCCACATCCTCCTGCTCCTTATGTCAAGATGCCTCTTGTCTAGCCTGAACTCAACCCCCGAGTCCTTCTTTATTGGGAAGTCCGGTGAAGGACCAACGAGGGTCACGCTCCTGGTCTGGATCTCGATTCCTCCTGGAGCCCTTGGATCTGCCTTGACGACGCCTCTCAGCGTTACCGAAGCCTCCACGTCAGCTTTCTTCGCGGCCATCCAGCTCTCCTCGTCAACTTCCTCCTTGCGAACCACAGCCTGCAGGATGCCGGTAGAGTCCCTCAGAACGATAAACACCACTGATCCGAGATCTCTATACCTGTAGATCCAGCCAGCAAGGCCCACCTCCTGCCCCTCTAAATGTGGGCCCACCTGAGAGATCAGATGGGTTCTCAGAATTCCAGTGGACCTTTGTGACATGCTCAGATCGCATACCCCTTATTCGCTTATTTAAAACGTTCTGAGATGTTCAGTCGCTGGGCAGATGAGGTCAAGAGGTCTGAGGGGATCTCTAGAGGTCCTTGAGGGTGCTGGCCTCCTTCGCGTCTTTGATGAACCTCTCAGCGTAGACTACGAGGTCGCGAAGAATCTGGCGCGTGTGGAGGGCTCCGCCGCGGCGCTGTTCAAAACTCCAGTCTTGAGGGATGGATCTAACAGCCAGTTTCCCATCGCAGGTGGAGTGGCGTCCAGTAGAGAGACGCTTTCCTCGCTTTTGGGTGTGTCTCCAAAGGACCTGTGGATCGTACTCCGTGACTCGATCCGCGGTGGGCCAAAGCCCGCGCGGGGCAGGACTCCAGAGTGGGACATCACCATAGAACCGGTCGACCTAGGTCGGCTACCGATACTCAGGCACTACACCGGCGAGGCCGGGCCTTACATCACAGCAGGGATAGTAATAGCCTACGACGGCTCCAGGGAGATATACTCGGTGTCTTACCACAGGATGCTACCGATCTCAAAGAACAGAGTGACTCTCAGAGCTGTAGAGGGCAGGAAGCTACACAGGCTCATAACGGAGGCCGAAGAGGATGGGTCTCCCCTCGACGTCGCCGTCGCGATTGGGGTGGGGCCCGGAATCATGCTGGCGGGAGCAACTCCCGCCGAGGACAGAGACAAGCTGGAGATAGCGGGGGCTATAGAAGGAAGGGCTGTAGAACTCACTACATGCGAGACCGTCGAAGCAGACGCTCCGGTCGAGGCTGAGATAGTGCTCGAGGGAAGAATCCTACCGGGAGAGAGGGCTGACGAGGGGCCGTTCTACGAGATCTTCGGGAAGGACATAGTCAGGAAGCAGCCTGTTATGGAGATAAGAGCCATACGGGCCAGGAGCGACGCAATATACCAGGCTATACTGCCCGGCGGAAAAGAGCACGAGCTGCTAATGGGTCTGCCTGTTGAGCCTGTGCTGTGGGAGGCTGCCTCGAAGTACGCGAAGGTTGTAGGCTTGGCCATGACTCCTGGAGGCGGCCGATGGATAGAGGCTGCCGTCGCCATCGAGAAGGAGTATGAGGGGCAGCCGGTTCAGGTGGCGCTGGCTATGATGGCCGCTCATAAGAGCCTGAAGCGGGTAATAGTCGTGGACGCTGATGTTGACGTCTACAACTACGAGCAGGTGATGAGGGCTGTCGTCCAGCGAGCCTACCCACCGCAGGACTACGTGATCATAGGAAACGTCCTTGGGTCATCGCTGGACCACTGCAACCTCAGGTTGATCGAGGTGGATGGGGGGAAAAAGGCCGTGAGGCTCCCGTACGCCAAGGTGATAATAGACGCCACCGTGAAGGGCCCGCGGGAGCTCTACGAGCGGCCCAGCTTTGGATGATCTCTTAGGCAGAATTAATAACCCGGAAGGCCGGTCGACATCGAGAGAGGGAGGAGCGAGTGTGGGAAGGAGGCCGAAGGTAGTCACGGTGATGGTCAAGACGAATCCACACGACCATTACCTCTACAAGATACAGATGAATGAGCTTGAGAGGTTGCTGGGCACCCTGGGGTACGCGCCAGTCTACCGTATGATTCAGGTCAGGCCCAAACCCACTGTCAACTACGTCTTAGGCAGAGGGAAGGTTGAGGAACTCAAGGAGAAGGTAAGGCAGTTAGAGCCGGAGCTGGTGGCGTTCTACAACACGCTCTCGAGCAAGCAGAAGTGGAACCTAGAGAGAGCGTTGAACGTCGAGGTCGTGGATAGGTACGAGGTCACTCTTCGGATATTCCGAGAGGCTGCAAGTGACGTGATCTCCAAGCTGCAAATCGACCTCGCGACCTTGAGCAAGGCCCTGCCCTACATCAAGCTGGCCGCGTCCAAGAAGTACCTGAGAATGAGGGCTGGCTTCCTAGGAGGAGGTGAGTACGCGTACCACAGGGCGGTGAATGCCGTCCAGAGGCGTATGAAGATCCTCAGACGAAAGATAGAGAAGCTGGAGAGGCAGAAGCTCGAACAGGTCAGGAAGAGGATAGAGGCAGGTGGAAAGATCGTGGTGATCACGGGATACTACAACGCCGGCAAGACCAGCCTCTTCAACGCGCTCACGGGGATGGAGAAGCCTGTGAGTCCCCAGCCATTCACGACCCTGTCGAGCAAGTACGCGGCTCTGCTGGACGGCAGGGTCTACCTGGTGGACACTATCGGATTCGTGCTAGACTTGGATCCCAGGCTGATACACTCGTTCAGGCTGAACGTTATAGACATGCAGTACTCTCAGCTGGCTCTGCTCGTAGTAGACGTTTCGGAGAAGCCTGAGATAGCTGAGGTGAAGATCTCTGAGTGC